>DATKPX010000392.1:0-2539 GCA_035523855.1 Allostellaceae bacterium | reverse complement strand
CGTTGATGGCGCGGGTGGTGCTGTGGATGAAGACCTCGGTCGCGGCGAGGAACCGCGCCGGCGCCCAGCCGCGATCGTCCGCCGCAAGGCTCATGACGTTGAGGATGCCGTCGATCGGATCCGGGCTAGTGGTCGGCGATTTGTAGACGCGCAGCAGGCCTGTGCCGTCATCCACCACCAGATCGGTGAAGGTGCCGCCGACATCGACGGAGAGCCTGAGGGAAGCGGGTTGCGTCATGGTCACCCCGGCGGCGGAAAGTGCCGGCGCCAATGCTCCGCCACATCGACGCCGCGGCAGAACCAGATATTCGGGCGGCGTCGCGCGTAGTCCAGGAACCGGATCAGGCCCGGCGCGCGCGCCGGCCGGCCGATCAGCCGGTCGTGCAGGCCGATCGACATCAGCTTCGGATGCTCGGCCCCTTCCTCGTAGAGGAGATCGAAGCAGTCGCGGAAATAGCAGAAGAAATCCTCGGCGGTGGCGAAGCCGCGATTGAGGTCGAAGCGGTTGTCGTTGGTCTCGTAGGAATAGGGGATCACCAGGTGATGGCGGCCGCCGACCCTCACCCAGTAGGGCAGCTCGTCGTTGAGCGCGTCGCGGTCGTAGAGGAAGCCGCCCTGCTCCAGGAGAAGCCGCCGCGTGTTGGGACCGGGCCGCCCGGTCATCCAGCCGGCGGGCGGCGCGCCGGTGAGGTGCCTGATCCCTTCCACCGCGAGGCGGATGTGCTCGCGCTCGGTCGCCTCGTCGACCTCGTGATAGTCGATCCAGCGATAGCCGTGGCTGACGATCTCGTGGCCGGCGGTGACGAAGGCGGCGGTGACCTCGGGATTGCGCTCGAGCGCGCGCACCACGCCGAGCACGCTCACCTTGATCTCGAAGCGCTCAAAGATGCGCAGCAGCCGCCAGACGCCGCAGCGGCTGCCGTACTCGAAGATCGACTCCGCCAGCGGGCTGCGCATCCCGCGATAGGACGGCACGCCGATATCGGTGAGCATCGCCTCGGAGCCGGCATCGCCATCGAGCACCGAGCACTCGCCGCCGGCCTCGTAGTTGAGGTTGATGTTGACGGCGATGCGCGCCTCGCCGGGCCAGCGCGGATGCGGCGGATTGCCGCCATAGCCGACGAAGTCCCGCGCTTCGCCCACCGCCGGCATCAGCCGCGGCTCCGGCGAGTTTCCGCGCTGATCTCCCGTTGAGTTCCCGCGCCGGCGCCCCTATACATCTCCGCCACCATCAACCGGCCCCACGCAACATGGCTCGAAAGCCCGCCGCCAAATCCTCCCGCAAGCGGCGCCCGCGCCGCGCCGGCGCGACACGGAAGCCGACCGCGCCGGGCCGCGATCGGCCGGCGATGGGCAAGCGGCTGCGCTACCTGCGCCGAGTGAAGCGGATGACGCTCAACGACCTGGCCGCCGCCGCGGGATGCTCGGTGAGCCTGCTGTCGCGGGTCGAGAACGACATGGTGACGCCCTCCCTCAGCACGCTGCACCGGCTCTGCCAGGCGCTGGGCACCAGCGTCTCGGCGCTGCTCACCGAGCCCGCCGACGAGAATGTCGTGGTCTATGGCCCCGCCACCCGCCCCACCCACGCGCGCGCCGAGGCGGCCGAGGGCGACGGCAGCACGGCGCAGAGCATGGTTCCCTTCACCGACACCACCATGCTGGAGGGGCTGCTGATCGACCTGCCGGCCGGCGGCAAATACTGCGGCCCCTTCGAGCATGAGGGCGAGGAGGTAGGCTATGTCCTCGAGGGCGAGCTGGAGCTGGTGGTCAACCGCAAGACCTACGCGGTGAAGACCGGCGACAGCTTCTTCTTCCGCTCCGACCAGCCGCATCTCTACCGTGCCAAGGGCAAGCGGCGCTGCCGCGTGATCTGGATCAACACGCCGCCCACCTTCTGATCCCGCCCAGGCCTCAAGCACTGACGGCCGCCTGCTCGCGGGCCACCATGCGCAGGAATCGCTGCGTGCGCTCCTGCTTCGGGAAGTCGAGGATATCCGCGGGGGCGCCGTCCTCGACGATCCGACCCTCGTCCATGAACACCACGCGGTCCGCCACCTCGCGGGCGAAGCGGATCTCGTGCGTCACCACGATCATGGTCATGCCGGTCTCGGCGAGGCGGCGGATCACTGCCAGCACCTCGCCCACCAGTTCGGGATCGAGCGCCGAGGTGGGCTCGTCGAACAGCATGAGCCGCGGCGAGATGGCGAGCGCCCGGGCGATGGCGACGCGCTGCTGCTGACCGCCGGAGAGCCGGTGCGGCAGGTGGTGCATGTGCTGGCCGAGCCCGACGCTCGCCAGCAGGCTGGTGGCGAGCTTCCGCGCCTCCTCCGGCTTCTCGCCATAGACGCGGATCGGCGCCTCCATGACGTTCTCCAGCGCGGTGAAATGGCTGAAGAGGTTGAAGTGCTGGAACACCATCCCGATCCGGGCCTCGGCGCGGGCGCGGGCCAGGTCGCCGGTCGGTTTCAGCGCGTTGTTCTTCTTCTCGTAGCCGACGTATTTCCCGTCGACGGTGATCTCGCCCCAGTCGAGGCTCTCC
>DATKPX010000391.1:0-4365 GCA_035523855.1 Allostellaceae bacterium | reverse complement strand
ACCGTCCCGGACTATGCGGCGGAGTTGGGCGCCGGCATCGGCAAGCTGCGTATCGGCGTCGATGGACGCCTGCTCGAGGACCGGGTCGATGCGGCCGTGGCCGAGAGCATCCGCCAGGCCGCCGCGACCTTCGAGCTTCTCGGTGCCTCTGTGCGCGAGGTCGAGCTGCCGCCGGTCGCGGCGCCGATGGCTGCGGTCGCGCCGCTGATGATGGCCGAGATTCGCTTGGCCCATGCCGAGACCTATCCGCGTCATGCCGACCGCTACGGCCCCGCGCTGGCCCGAATGCTCGGCGCGGCCGACGCGCTCAGCGGTCTCGACGTGGCCCGTGCCGTCCACGCGCGCATGGACTGGAGCGGTCGTCTGCGCCGGCTGTTCGACGAGATCGACCTGTTGCTCGTGCCCGCGGCGCCCGGGCCGACGCCCCGCTGCGAAGAGCTCGATGCGCTGCAGGGGGACATGGGGGCTGTCATGGATCGCATCAGCCGCTTCACCCTGCCCTTCGACGTCTCGGGCAGCCCGACGCTGAGCCTGCCTTGCGGATTCGACCGCAACGGCATGCCCCTCGGCCTGCAGCTCGTGGGGCCGCATCTGTCCGAACCGCTGCTGTGCCGCGCCGGTCACGCCTTTCAGCAAGCGACCGACTTCCACACCGCGCATCCGGTTTTAGAGCGATAAGCCGCGCCGGCGCGGATCATCGAGACCTTAATGCAGCAATGCGTCCAAACGACGCGTGCCTTCGACCACGAGCCGCGCGCACTCCCGGATCGACACGCCGCTCGCGCGCCGCGCCTTCAGCGGCACTTCCGGCGACACGAGCACATTGGGCGGAATGCGCCTGAGGAAGTCCAGCAGCGGCAGTTCGCCCTCGCCCGGAATGCCGCGCTCGAACAGCGCCTCATGGCGATAACCCTCCTTTCCCGGGTGCGCGAGCGGGCCGTCGCAGATCTGCGCGGCACCGATGAGCAGCGGGTCGATTGCCGCGATATCCGCGGGCGTCTCGCCGCAGCGTGCCAGATGGAGCGAATCGATCGTCAATCCAAGGCCGCGGTATTGTCCCGAAGCGGCGAGCGCAGCGGCGCATTTGAGCGACGATATCGGACCGCCGAGTCCGGAGAACTCGAGCATCGGCCGCATGCCGATGTCCTTCGCGCGCTCGCACAAGGCGGCGAGGTTCTCGCTCACGCGGCTCATCTCGGTGTCCATGACCACGATGTTGAATCGGGTTGCGCCCAGTTCGCGGAACACCTCGAGCACGGCGGCATTCTCAGCGAGCGAGAAGTGGGGCGCGATGCCGACGGAGTCGACCAGATCGATCGTCACGCCGGTGGCGGCGAGCGCCCGTGCCGTGGCGCGGCGCACCGCCGGATCCTGGTCCAGGCGGGAGATCGGACCGCCGAGGTCGATGGCGATCGTCCCGGGATTCAGTGCCACGCCTTCACAGCCGATATCGGCGGCCAGCGTCACGATGTCCGGCGTCGTCAGGCCGATTGCCGTCAGATGCGCGAGGGCCAGGCGGTGCATGGCGCTCTAGGCGAAGGGCTCTTCGCCGGCGAGTTTGGTGCGGCGCATGGAGCGGCCGCAGAGCGGATCGTAGGGAGTGACCCGATGCAGCGTGCCGGTATTATCCCAGAAGACCGCATCGCCCACGCACCAGCAATGACGATAGGCAAAGCGCTCCTGCGTCGCCCAGTCGCGCAGCCAGATCATGAGCTCCAATCCTTCGAGCGGGTCCATGCCGACAATGCCGACCGCGGTGTTGCCGATGATGAGCGACCTGCGGCCGGAACGATGCTTCCACACGAGCGGCAAGACCGAGTGGCGGATCCGGAGCCAGCTTTGGAACGTGGCGTAGCTGGGTTCGGGCTCGACGCTCAGCTGCGCGGCGGCCAGCGCGTGTACCGCGCGCAGACCCTCGAGCGCCTGCTTGCGCTCCGGGGGCAGCGCCTCATAGGCGGCGTAGGTATTCGAGAACTCGGTATCGCCGCCGCTCGGGGCGGGGACTTCGCAGCAGAGCAGCGATCCCAAAATCGGCACCTCGTTGAAATAGCCGTCGAAATGCCAGAAGAACGACGCCTTGGTATATTCCGCGAGGACGCCGGCGGCCGGGTGGATGGTGATCGCGGTGGCGCCGCCGTCGGCGCGATCGGCGGTATATTCGCCGAGCGTACGGGTGAACGCGATCTGCTCCGCCTCGCTGAAATGCACTTGCGGAAAGACCAGCACCCCGCGCTCTTCGAGCAACTCGCGGATCGCGCGCGCGTGCCGGCCGCCGAGCAGCGCCCCCTTCTCAGCTTGCAGGACGGCGCCGATCTGCGGCTTGATCTCGCGACAAGCGAGGCCGGCTTCTTGCACGAGGGACCTCATCGCTGTGACGCCGGCGACCGCTAGAGCACTGACGCGGGCACCGGGATCGGCATCTCGAGCGCATCTTGCGCCGCGCTTTTGCCGAAGGGGTCCAGACAGAGGCTGACCGTGCAGCCGCCGTCGAGCGCGCCGCTCAGGAGAAAATTCAGCGCATGACTGCCCGGCAGATAGTGGCGCTCGACCTCGGCGCCCTCGCTCAGAATGAAGGCGTATTGCCGCGCGATCGCCGCCTTGTCCAGCGCGGCGGCGATGTAGGGCAGATAGTCCGGCTTGCGTGCGACGATGCCGATGTTGCAGACATCGGCCTTGTCGCCGCTGCGCGCCCAGGCGAGCCGGCGCAGCGGCACCACCGTATCGGTGGCGCGGCCGGCGGGGGGCGGCACCGCGGCCGGGGGTGCCGCGACCAGCGGCGGGCTGGCCGCGCGCTCGTGGATTTCGGTGCGGTCGTCGAGCGTGATGCGGGCCGGCACCCCGGCCGCCGGGATCAGGAAGGATTCGAGGCGCGCCATGGGGACCGGATTGAACATCATCAACGAGCCGACGATGCCGGGCGCCATCGAGACCGAGCCCGTTCCGGTCTCGCGCAGCAAGATGCCGAATGCCTGGTCGTCGCCGGCTTCGATGGCGATCCGGCAGAAGACTTCGCGCGAGCCTTGCGTGCGGGCGCTGGCGCCCCAGGATTCCTCGTCGCCGATGATCTCGACGCGGCTGCGGCGCAAGGGCGGCAAGTTCCGCTCGCGCAACAGCCGCGCGCCGCGCCGCAAGACGGCATCGGCGATAGCCTTCGCCCTGTCAGCCGCGTCCTGGCCGCGCACCGCATAGCCCCAGCTCGCGAACCAGCCGTCGTCCCAGGTGGCGTTGACTTTGTAGCTCGGGCCGGGCGGGCGCCCCTGGGCGCCGGTCATCAGCACCCGATCCGGACCCAGCTGCTCGAAGCGGACATGGCTGAAGTCGCAGACCACGTCCGGCAAATGATAGCTGCGCGGATCGGCCAACTCGTAGACCAGCTGCTCGGCGACGGTGCCGATCGATACCAGCCCGCCGGTGCCGGGCACCTTGGTGACGATGGCGGAGCCATCGGCCCGGCATTCGGCGATCGGGTAGCCGACATTCGTATAGTCGCCGACTTCGCGCCAGTCGGTGAAGACCCCGCCGCTCGCCTGGGCGCCGCATTCGAGGATGTGGCCGATCAGCGATCCCGCGGCGAGGAGATCGTATTGTTCCGGCCGCCAACCGAATTCATGAATCAGCGGGCCGAGGCAGAGCGCGCTATCGACGACGCGGCCGGTGATGACGAGGTCGGCGCCCAGCGCCAGGGCGCGGGCGATGGGGAAAGCGCCGAGATAGGCATTCAGCGTCGTGTAGCGGCCTCCTTCCGGCAGGTTGGATCTGAGGCGGCCGCATGCGCGGAATTCCGCCGCCCGCTCGAGCAAATCGTCGCCGTCGACGACCGCGATCCTGATGTCGAGGTCCCGGCGCCGGGCTGCCTCGCGGATCGCCGCGGCGCAGCCGCGCGGATTGACCGCGCCGGCATTGGTGACGATCTTCACCTTTTTGCCGGCGAGATCGTGCCCGGCCACGGTGATGATCTCGTCGGGGAAGCCCGGGACGTAACCGGCTTGCGGATCGCGGCGGCGGCTGCGCCCGGCCTGCGGCATGAAATATTCGGACAGATAATCCAGCATCAGATAATCGAGCTCCCCGCCGCGCAGCAGCTGGGGAATCCCCACGATGCCGTCGCCGAGCCCGGCGCTGCCGCCGCCGATCCGCACAGGCTGGGTCATGTTGCGTCGCTCGCTCGTCGCGGCCTGCGGTCAGCCGGGCTTGCGCCAGGATTTGAACGTCTCGACATCCTCGTGCATGGCGCGGCGCATGTAGCCGATATCGCTCGACAGCGTCAGGAAACGAACGCCGCGCTTGAGAAAATTCTCGGAGCTTGCGGTGTCCATGCCGGCGGCGCCCGGTGTGATGCCCTGCTCGTTGCACACCGCGATCATG
>DATKPX010000390.1:0-7354 GCA_035523855.1 Allostellaceae bacterium | reverse complement strand
GCTGCACCGTGGTGATGCCCGAGGAGATCATCTCGAAGGCGGAGTAGAGAGTGTCGAGATAGAGGTCGAGCTCGCGGCTCACCATGCGCGTCGCGAACCAGAGCTCCAGCGGCATGTCCGGCGAGCCGAGCTGCACCGGTGTCAGCCCGACATGGTGATGGCCGTTGACGAAGCCCGGCAGCAGCACCTGCTCGCCGGTGCCGACGACCGGCAGGCCGGGATTGGCGCGGGAGATTTCCGCGAAGCTGCCGATCGCCTCGACGACCCCATCGCGCTGCAGCACCGCGCCGTCGTCGATCTGCTCCCAGCGATGCCGATCGAGGGAGCGTGTGATGAGATATTTGCCACGGATGATTGAAGACGGCACGGGCTGCTCCCTGTCTGAATCTCGAGCGGCCTGCGACGGCCGCGGCTTTCTCGGTTCCCCCCGTGTACAGGCCCGGCAATTCTATACAGAATTCCTCGCCATCGGGCATGCCGTGGCGTCGGCCCCGATGGCGCCCTTCGGAGGAGCTCGGATGACCAAGACCGCCGTGAGGCAGCATCTGCGCCTGACCCATGCGGGCGCGCTGGCAATCCTCGACGCCGCGGTGGCGAAAGCATCCGCGATGGGCGTGCCGCAATGCATCGCGGTGGTGGATGAGGGCGGCAACCTGCTGGCCTTCCTGCGCATGGACGGCGCCAAGTTCCTCAGCATCGAATCCGCCATGCGCAAGGCGGTGACCGCCGCCTCGAGCCGCGGGCCGACGGGCGGCCTCGAAGCCGGCCTCGACCTGAAGCTCGCGGCCGCCACCGCGGGCCGGCTCACCAACCTCAAGGGCGGCGTTCCCATCATTGTCGACGGCGTGGTGATCGGCGGCATCGGCGTCGGCTCCGGCACCGGCGACCAGGACCTCGAAGTCGCCAAGGCCGGCCTCGCCGCCATCGCCGATGCGGGCAAGCGAGAGACGACATGACGAGCCCGCTGCCGGTTCCCGTCGAGGTCGATGCCGAGACCGGCACCTGGTCGGTCGACGGCCAGCCCATGGTGCTGGTGCCGCGCCACTTCTGGGCCTTCGTGCAGATGGAGAGCGAGCGCCGCTTCGGCGCCGAGGCGACGCGCGCCATCTATCACGAGGCGGCCTTCCGTGCGGCGCGCGTCTGGTGCGAGCGCGAGGCGAAAACCCATGGGCTTTCCGGCCTCGCGGTGCTCCGCCACTATCTCGCCCGCATGAGCGCCCGCGGCTGGGGCATGATGACCATCGAGACGATCGATCCCGCCGCCGGCACCGCGCGGATCCGCCTCGACCACTCCGCCGTCGCGGCGGAGTATGGCGCCAAGGCAGGGCGGCGCGTCTGCTATTGGCTCGGCTCCGCCTATGCGGGCGCGATGGAATATGTGGCGGAGAGCGCCGGCCGCGCAGCCAGCCTCGCTGCCGAGGAGAGCCAGTGCGCGGCCGAGGGCGCGCCCTGCTGCCGCTTCGAGGTGCGGCCGCGGCGATGATCCCGGAACGTCAGGCGCCTGCGATCGTATTTACCCAAAATAAACTACCGGGGGTAGAAAGTCTGGCCTGGAACCAATCGGGTGCCGCGCAGACATGATCGGCGGCGGGGAGAGGGATCATGGGCAAGCAGAGCGTGACGCACCGGATCGCCATGCGCATGGACTTCCGGCACGACGAGGAGATGGGCTGCGTCCTCGAGGTCGATACGGACGAGAAGGGCAAGTTCATCGTCCACTTCCCGGAGGCGCAGGTGTGGAAGCTGCTGACGCAGCTCGTGCAGACCGAGAGCATCCTGCGCGGCGCCCGCGCCCAGCGGCGGCGCAAGAGCGCGGCCGACGACGCGCCGCACCGCCGCGCGGTCGCCTGAGGCACTAGAAGCATGATCCGATTAGATTGAATCGGATCATGCTCTAGATTCGTTGATCTGATCGCATTTTCTGCGCCGAACCGGTTTCCACTTCGGCGGAAAATACTTTAAAGCTTTCTCACCTCGCAGAGATAGGACCGGAGCGACGGCACGCCGCTGACGGGATCGGTGGCGTCACTGCTGATCGCGAGGTTGTAGTTGGCGCTGCCGGCGCCGACCGCCTCGTAGCCGGGCAATCCCAGCTCGCGGCAGGCCTGCCACCAGCCGTGCTGGCCTGCCACCACGCGCGGATCGAGGCTGGCGCGCAGCCGCGCGCGGGCGCGGATCTTGCCGTGCGGCGTCTCGATCGCGACCCAGTCATCCTCGGCAATCTTCCGCGCCGCCGCGGCGGCGGGATGGATCTCCACCAGCGGATCGGGCACCTGCTTCCGGAGCCGCGGCAGGTTGCGATGCTGGCTGTGGCAGTACTGCGTCTGCTTGGCGCAGGTGAGGACGAGCGGAAAGCGCTCAGCGAGATCCGGCCGGCTCACCGGCCCGGTCATCGGCTCGACGAAATCCGGCAGCGGCGCCAGCCCGTGCTGCAGGAAGAGCTCCGAGTAGATCTCCACCTTGCGCGTCGGCGTGGCAAAGCCGGGCGCCGCGCCCTTGCCGTCGCCGGCGTATTTGCGATAGCGCATCTGGAGCGGCACGCGCACGCCTTCGGGATGCTGCCGCAGCGCCTCGAGCGCGATCCCCGAAGGAGCGAGGATGTGGCGGTAGCCGGCCTCGACGTCGCCGTTCCAGAACCGGTCGCCGAAGCCGAGGCGCTCCGCGAGATCGAATATGATCGCGGTGTCGGGCCGCGCCTCGCCCCGCGGTACCACCACCGGCTGCCGGAGCAGCGCCAGGCCTTCGGCCTCCTGCGTCACCTCGAATCCCACGCGCAGGCCCTCGCGCTCCCAGGCGCTCGCCACCGGCAGCACGATGTCGGCCATCTCCGCCGTCGGGTTCATCACGAGATCGGTGTGGAGATAGAAATCGAGCCGACGGAGCGCCTCTTTCGCCCGCGCGCCGTCGGCGTGCGCGACGATGAGATTGGCGCCGAAGCCCACGAGGCCGCGCACCGGGTAAGGCTTGCCGGTCATCACCGCGTCGTAGAAATCGCGGCTCAAGATCCAGCCGCCACGGGGCGGCCCGAGCGGACGCCGGTCGAGGCCGAGGATCTTCGCGCGCTGGGCTTTCGGCATCAGCTCCGCGCCGCGCACGTCGTTGACGGCGATGCGGTCGAAGATGACGTTGCCGCCCGGCGCGTCGAAGCTGCCGGTCAAGGCGCAGACCAGCGCCAGGGCGCGGTCGGTCTGGGTCGCGTTGGTGTGCTGGCCGACGCCGGTCCAGCCATAGAACGAGACCGGCCCGCTCTCGTGCAGCAGCCGCGCCATCGCGCGCACCTGACCGGCCGCGATCCAGCAGATCTCGGCGACGCGCGCCGGCGGATAGGCGGCGGCGAGCGCGCGGAACTTCTCCAGCGCGGTCGGACAGTCGAGGCCGCCGGCGCGGTGCGTGCCGAACAGTGCCGGCCGCGCGTCAGAGGTCTGGTAGCTGCCGCTGGCGGGATCGTAGAGCACCGGCTGCCCGCGCGCCTCGTCCCAGGCGACGAGATGACGCGCGTCGCCCTCCGGCGACAGGTCCGCCGCGGTGACGAACCGGCCGGTCTCGGGATGCACCAGCAGCGGTCCGTTGCTCCAGTCGCGCAGGAAGTCGCGATCGTACCAGCCCTCGGCGAGCATCACGCCGGCGACGCCGAGCGCCAGCGCGCCGTCGGTGCCGGGCCGCAGACGCACCCAGAGATCCGCCTTGTTGGCGAGACCGGCCTGGCGTGGATCGACGACCACGAGCCTGGCGCCGCGCGCCTTCGCCGCCGCGGCGTTGGTCGCGTGCGCGAGCCACGACGTGCTGGGGTTGTGGCCCCAGAGCAGCACGCAGCCGGTGTTGGCGAAATCCGGCGCCGTCACGCCGACGCCGAAGGTGTAGGCGCGGGCGTGGTCCTTGTGCCAGTTGCAGAGCTCGGTGGCGTAGATCCAGTTCGGGCTGCCGAAGGCGTTGATGAGCCGCTCGATCCAGAGAATGCTGTCGGAGAGCCCGGTGGCGCTGGGTGATGTGACCGAGAAGGCGACGCTCTCGGCGCCGCTATCGTCGCGGAGCCGGCGCAGCTCGCGCGCGGCGGTGGAAAGCGCCTCCTCCCACGAGATCCGCTGCCAGCCGGGATCGGGATCGCCTTTCGGCCGCGTGCGCTTCAGCGGATAGAGCAGACGGTCGCCGCTATAGACCAGCTCCGGCGCCGCGCGCCCCTTGATGCAGAGGGCGTTGCCGGTGGGATGCTCGGGATCCGCCTCGACGGCGACCAGGCGGCCGTTCTCCACCACCGAGACGCAGCCGCAGCGCGAGCGGCAGAGCGTGCAATAGCCGCGGATCCTTCTCGCCGTGCTTCCCTCGGGCATGCCGGCCTCCCGATCGAGATCGAGGTGCTACTCTCCCAGATGCGCGCCGCGCCGGCAATCCGCGCGCGGGATCAGCCCGTCAGCTTCAGCCGTTTCGCCTCGTGCTCGCGGGTGCAGGCCTCGATGCGCTCCACATGAGCCTGGCCCCATTCGCAGAGCGGCGCCAGCGCCTCGCAGAGCGAGCGCCCGAACGTGGTGAGCGCATAGTCGACCCGCGGCGGCAGTTCCTTATAGTCCGTCCGCGTCACGATCCCGTCCGCTTCCATTTCCTTCAGGTGCTGGATCAGCATCTTCTCGCTGATGCCGGGAATCTTCCGGCGCAGCTCGCCGAAGCGGTGCGGCCCCAGATGCAGCGGCCAGAGGATCAGCACTTTCCATTTGCCGCCGACCACCTCGAGCGCGGCCTCGAGGCCGCAGCTGTAGCGTCTCGGTTCTGTCTTCACCATTTCGCGAGCCCCGCGCATTCCGGCTTTTTTTGATACTTACCGCAAGGTGGGTACTTGTTCCGGGGAAATCAAGCGACGATATCACCCCGGCGCGGCTTCCCTTCGCGCTTGCGGGAAGCGCCTGAAAGTAGAGGGGATTTCACAGTAATGAGTGGCCATATCCGGACCCGCCGTATCTTCATCGGAACCGTCGCCGTTGCCCTGATCGCCGCGGGCGGCGCCTCTTGGCAATGGGCGCCGCGGCTCATCAGCGGCGACGCCAAGGCCGCCGCGCCGGCGACGCCCCCGGCTGTTCCCGTCACCGTCCGCACGCTGGCGCCGCAGCGAGTCCGCGTGTGGACGGAATTCTCCGGCCGTCTCCACGCGGTCGATTCCGCGCAGATCCGCCCCGAGGTCGGCGGCCGCATCACCGAGGTGCGTTTCGAGGACGGCCAGATGGTGAAGGCCGGCGACATCCTCTTCGTCATCGATCCCCGCCCCTATGACGCGGCGGTGGCGCGCGCCAAGGCCGGCGTCGCCACCGCCCAGGCCAATGCCAGCCTCGCCAAGATCGAGCTCGACCGCGCCGCCGGCATGCTGAAGGCGCAGGCGGTGGCGCAGACCACCTATGACGGCCGCGCCAACGAGTATCGCGTCGCCAACGCCGCCATCGATTCCGCCGAGGCGGTGCTGCGGCAGGCGGAGATCGATCTCGACCACGCCTATGTGAAGGCGCCGATCTCCGGCCGCGCCAGCCATGTGGAGATCACCCTCGGCAACCTGGTGCAGCCCGGCCCCAACGCGCCGGTGCTGACCACCATCGTCGCCAATGATGCGATCTACGCCGATTTCGAGGTCGACGAGCTCACCTATGTGGAAGCGATCCGCTCGGTGGCGAAGGGCCGCGAGGCGGAGCAGCGCATTCCCGTGCGCCTCACGCTGATCGGCGACGGCGACCGCGTCTACAGCGGCCACATCTACAGCTTCGACAACCGTCTCGACACCGCCACCGGCACCATTCGCGCCCGCGCCAAGTTCGACAATGCGGACGGCTCGCTGGTGCCGGGCATGTTCGTGTCGGTGCGGCTCGCCGAGGCGACCGACCGCGAGGCGCTGCTGATCCCCGACCGTGCGGTGAGCTTCGACCAGAGCAAGAAGTTCGTCTACGTCGTCGGCCCCGACAACAAGGTCACCTATCGCGAGGTCGAGCTCGGCAAGCCCGTGCATGCCGAGCGCATCGCCCTCAAGGGCGTCGAAGCCGGCGACCGGGTGATCGTCGACGGCGTCCAGCACGTCCGGCCGAACGCCGTCGTCGCGCCGACCGAGGCGAAGCAGACGACCGCCAGCAACTGATCGGCGCCACCTCGCCGGGAACAACGCCATGAATCTGTCCAAATTCTTCATCGACCGGCCGATCTTTGCCGGCGTCATCTCCGTCATCATCTTCCTGGCGGGGCTGGTGGCGCTGCTGCAGCTGCCGATCTCGCAGTATCCGGAGGTGGTGCCGCCGACCGTGGTGGTGAAAGCGCAGTTTCCCGGCGCCAATCCCAAGGTGATCGCCGAGACGGTGGCCTCGCCGCTCGAGGAGCAGATCAACGGCACCGAGGGCATGCTCTACATGTTCTCCCAGGCCGCCTCGGACGGAAACCTGACGCTCACCATCACCTTCCGCCTGGGCATGGATCCGAACCTCGCCCAGCAGCTGGTGCAGAACCGCGTCAACCAGGCGCTGCCGCGGCTCCCCGACGTCACCCGCAACCTCGGCGTCACCACCACCAAGAGCTCGCCGGACCTGACGATGGTCGTGCACCTGACCTCGCCGAACGGCCGCTACGACATGCTCTATCTCCGCAATTACGCGGTGCTGAACGTCAAGGATCAGCTCGCCAAGATCCCCGGCATCGGCAGCGTGGAGCTCTACGGCTCCGGCGACTATGCCATGCGGATCTGGCTCAATCCGCAGAAGGTGGCGGAGCGCGGGTTGACGCCCGGCGACGTGATCGCCGCGGTGCGCAGCCAGAACGTCCAGGTGTCGGCCGGCGTGATCGGCGGCCCGCCCTACCGGGACGGCGTCGAGCTGCAGCTGCCCATCAACGTGCAGGGCCGCCTCACCGACGCCGGCGAGTTCGGCGAGATGATCGTCAAGCGCGATGCCGACGGCGCCGTAACGAGGCTCAAGGACGTGGCCCGGGTGGAGATCGACGCCGCCGAATACGGCCTCCGCTCGCTCCTCGACAACAAATCGGCGGTGGCGATCCCGATCTTCCAGACGCCGGGCGCCAACGCCATCGAGGTCTCCAACCAGGTCCGCAAGACCATGGCGGAGCTGAAGCAGAGCTTCCCCGACGGCGTCGACTATTCCGTCGTCTATGACCCGACCATCTTCGTGCGCGGCTCCATCGAGGCGGTGGTGCACACGCTGCTGGAGGCGCTGGTCCTGGTCGTGCTGGTGGTGATCGTCTTCCTGCAGACCTGGCGCGCGTCGATCATCCCGCTGCTGGCGGTGCCGGTGGCGGTCGTCGGCACGTTCGCCGTGATGGCGGCGTTCGGCTTCTCGATCAACGCGCTCAGCCTGTTCGGCCTCGTGCTCGCGATCGGCAT
>DATKPX010000389.1:0-20251 GCA_035523855.1 Allostellaceae bacterium | reverse complement strand
CGCGCATCGTGAATGACGTGACCGCGCTCACCGGCGATCCCGCGAGCCTCGAGGTCGCGGCGGCGAGCCGCGCCCCCATCGTGCTCATGCACATGCGCGGCGAGCCCCGGACGATGCAGGACGATCCCGTCTACGCCTCGGCGGCCCTCGACGTGCTCGAGTATCTGCAGGCGCGCATCGATGCCTGCATGGCCGCCGGCATTCCGCGCTCGGCGATCGCGGTCGATCCCGGCATCGGCTTCGGCAAGCGGCTTCGCCACAATCTGCAGCTGCTCGGCCATCTCTCGCTGCTGCATCTGACGGGCTGCCCGATCCTGCTGGGCGCCTCGCGCAAATCCTTCATCTCCTCGACGGTGAGCCGCGGTGAGCCGCCCAAGGGCCGTCTCGCCGGCTCGATCGCCGCCGCGCTCGCCGCCCTCGACCAGGGGGTCCAGCTTCTCCGTGTCCACGACGTGGCCGAGACCTGGCAGGCAGTCGAGGTCTGGCGTGGCATCCGGCAAGCTAGCTGAGGCAACATCACTGCCCCAAATAACACGGCGGTGCGCGGATCGGACGCGCCGACGATGCTTGCGCGCCGCCGCGAACTCCGCAATTCTCCCGCCCAAGGGGGCCACTTGAAGGATGACGAAATGACCGTGAAGACCATGAAAAATCTGGCGCCTTTCGGCCTTGCCTTGGCCGGCATCCTGCTCGCGGCGGCGTCCGTCAACTTGGCCCATGCGGCCGGCGATGCGTCGGCCGGCGAGGCCGTCTTCAAGAAGAATTGCATGGTCTGCCACACCACCGAGGCCGGGAAGAACAAGCTCGGTCCGAGCCTGCACGGCGTGGTCGGCCGGCATTCCGCCAGCATTTCGGACTATTCGTATTCCGACGCCATGAAGAAGGCGGACAAGACCTGGGATCCCGCCACCCTCGATACCTATCTCACCAATCCCCGTGGCCTGGTGCCGGGCACCAAGATGATCTTCGTCGGCCTGAAGAACGAGCAGGACCGGGAGAACGTCATCGCCTATCTCGAATCACAGAAGTGAGGACCGCCGCTCTCCTTCCTCCGTACCGTCACTGACGGAAGCGGGAGGGAGATAGGCTGCGGCAATCTCCCGCGCGACCCGCTCGACCGCCGCCGGATCCGAGCGGCGGTCGCGCGGCAGCGGCACGGCAATCTCTGCCAGCAGCCGGCCGGGCGCCGCCGACAGCAGGATGATCCGGTCGGCGAGCTCGACCGCCTCGCGCAGATGATGGGTGACGAAGAGGACGCAGGTCGGCCGCGACTGCCAGAGCGCCAGCAGCTGGCGGCGCAGCCGCGCCGCCGTCGCCTCGTCGAGGGAGACGAAGGGCTCGTCCATCAGCAGCAGCTCCGGCTCTACGGCAAACGCCCGCGCGATGGCGGCGCGGCGCGCCATGCCGACCGAGAGCTGCGCCGGATAGACGTCGTGAAAGCCGGCGAGGCCGACGCGGTCCAGCAGCGCCGGCACTGACGACCGGTCGGCATCCGCAGGCAGCACCAGCTCCACATTCTGCCGCACCGTGCGCCAGGGCAGTAGGCGGGGCTCCTGGAAGACATAGCCGAGCCGCTGCGCCGCCGGCGGCTTGTCGTCGAGCCTGACCGTGCCGGCGAATTCGGCGTCGAGACCGGCGACGATGTTGAGGAGCGTGGTCTTGCCGCAGCCGGAAGGGCCGAACAGCACCGCGAAATCGCCGCCCTCGAGCTGAAAGGCGACGTCCCGCAGCGCCGTGAAGACGGTGCCGTCCGTCTTCGCGTAGCGCTTCTCGCGGATGTCGACCTCGAGCCGGTCGGTCACCGGCGCCACGCTCCGGCGCGGCGCTCCAGCGGCTGCAGGATGCCCCATTCGATGAGCTGCACCACGCCGGTGAAGGCCAGCGCATAGGCGAGGATGCGCGGCACGTCGAAGAGCTGGAAATAGAGCTGCAGCTCGAAGCCGATGCCGTTGCTGCGGCCGAGCAGCTCGACGACGAGGACGATCTTCCACACCAGCGATAGGCCCGAGCGCGCCGAGACCAGCAGGAACGGCACGAGCTGCGGCGCCACCACATGCCGGAAGCGTCGCCAGGCGCCCAGCCGGAACACCGTCGCCATTTCGCCGTAGCCGCGATCGAGAGAGCGGGCGCCCTCGCGCATGGTCATGGCGACCAGCGGCAGCTTGTTTACCGCGACTGCGCCGATCGCCGCCGCCTCGGTGAGGCCGAACCAGACATAGGCGAGGATGGCGATGACGAGCGCCGGCAGGTTCAGCAGCAGCACCACCCAGCCGTCAAGGGCGAGATCGAGCAGGCGCCAGCGGCCCATCGCGAGGCCGAGCGCGGCGCCGAGCGCCATCGCCACCGTGAAGGCGGCCACGACCCGCGCCAGGGTGATGCCGAGCTGGCGCAAGAGCTCGCCATGCGCCAGTTCGTCCCAGAAGGTCGCCGCCACCGTCTCGACCGACGGCATCAGCCGGGAGCCGGCGACGCGGCTCGCCATCTCCCAGAGGAGGATGAGCGCCGCCAGGGAGAGCAGGCGAAGCAGGAAGCCGGAAAACCCGCCGAGCCGCCCGGACCCGACCCTCTCGGCGCGGTCAGGTGTCGATGCCGTCAAGGAAAGTCCCTTCCGGCAGCGTCGGGCTCGGTCCCACCAGGGCCCCACCGCCGATCTCGGCGAAGAGCCGGTAGAGCTCGGCGGCAGCCGGGCGGAGCGCCGGATCGCCGCGGCGCGGCACGCCGTCCCGGAAAGCGTCGCGCAGCCGCACGAGCTCCGCCGCGTCCTCGGCGCCGGTAAGCGCCGCGATCGTCTGCCATTCCTCGTCGGAGCGGAGCAGGATCTCCTCGGCGCGGCGGAAAGTCCGGATGAAGCCGGCGCAAAGCCGCGCATTCTCCCTCGCCCAGCGGGCGGAGAGCACGTAGCCCACCAGCGGCACCGGCTCCTTGATGCCGAGGTCGCGCATCACCTCGCTCATGCCGACGAGCCGACGCGTGCCCTTGGCCTCGAGGCGCGCCGCGAACTGCCAGTAGGTGAGCGCCGCGTCGATGCGTCCGGCGAGCAGCTCCTGCGACAGCAGCGGCGGCGCGCCGAACACCTTCTCGACGGTCTCGTCGAGATCCTTCCCCATGCGCCGGCGCGACAGCAGCCGCAGGAGCAGCCAGCTCTTGTCGAGGGAAGTGCCGGCGATGCCGAGACGGCGGCCAGCAAGCTGCTCGACGGCGGCGATCGGCGATTGCGCCGGCACCTCGACGGCGCCGAGCGCGCTCGAATAGGGCTCGAAGCACCAGTCCTCGCCGGCGGCGCGCTGGCGCGCGACCCAGAGCAGGTCGGAGACGATGACGTCGACGGCACCCGCCTGCAGCGCCACCAGCGTCGCCTGATTAGAGGCCAGCGGCACTGCATCGATGCGAAGCCCCTCGCCCTGCTCGAGCGCGTGCCGCCGGATGACGTCGAGCTGCCAGGCGACACTGCCGAACTGAAGGATGCCAATGCGGACGGCGGGAAGGCCAGAAGACGGCGCGGCGACCGCGCGGCTCAGCGAGCCGACCGTGCCGGCAGCGCCAACCAGCATGGCGAGCGCGCTGCGGCGGCCGATCTTCATGGTGTTCCTCCGGGGATGCCGCGATCGCAGCGGTCGCGTCGCATCGCGTTTATGCGCCTATTTTCACATTGGTAGCGCTGCTTGCTCAAGCAATTATAATGATCTTAGAAAGCCGGATGCACGAGGGCGAAGAGGGCCTGAGGCAGATGAGCTCCGTAGTTGAGCGCGAGAGCGATCTTCGCGGCTCGGCGATGCAGGGAGGAAACGCTGGCGCCGCCGAGACCCCGGCGGCGGCAAGCGCTCTTGCCATCGCCGGCCTCAGCCATTCCTATGGCGCGCGCCCAGCCCTAAAGGACGTATCGCTCGCCCTCCGGCCCGGCGAGTTCACGGTGCTGCTGGGCCTCAACGGCGCCGGCAAGAGCACCCTCTTCTCCCTCGTGACACGGCTCTATGCCCATCGCTCCGGCTCTATCCGCGTCTTCGGCGCCGCGATCGACGACGATCCCGCGACCGTGCTCTCCCGCATGGGGATCGTCTTCCAGCAGCCGACCCTCGATCTCGACCTCACCGTCGAGCAGAACCTCCGCTATCACGGCGCGCTGCACGGCATGCCGCGCGCCGGGCTGGAAGCGCGCATCGTCGCCGAGCTGGAGCGCGTCGATCTGGCCGACAGGCGGCGCGAGAAGGCGCGGCGGCTGAGCGGCGGGCAGCGCCGCCGCGTCGAGATCGCCCGCGCCCTGCTGCACGAGCCCCGGCTGCTGCTGCTGGACGAGCCCACGGTCGGGCTCGACATCGAGAGTCGGCAGTTCCTGCTCGACCACGTGCGCGGCCTCTGCCGCGGGCAGCGCCTCGCCGTGCTGTGGGCAACTCATCTCATCGACGAAGTGGGCACGGATGCCCATGTGATCGTGCTGCATCTCGGCCGCGTCCTCGCCCATGGACCGGTCGGCGAGGTGGTCGCAGGCGCCGGCGCCGCCACCATCCGCGAGGCCTTCGACAAGCTGGTCCGACGCAGCGGCGAGGCGAAGCCATGACCGACATGGCCGTCACACCGGCCCTCGCGCCGCCCGCCCGCTGGCGGCCAGGCCTCCGGCATTATTTCCGCTGCCTGCAAGGCATCGTCTGGCGCGAGTGGCTGCGCTTCCTCGGCCAGCGCGGGCGCTTCTTCTCCGCGCTGGTGCGGCCGCTGGTTTGGCTCGGCATCTTCGCGGCGGGCTTCCGCTTCACCCTCGGCATCTCGATCGTGCCCCCTTATGAGACCTACATTCCCTATGAGGTCTATGTGGTGCCCGGCCTCGCGGTGATGGTGCAGCTCTTCAACGGCATGCAGAGCTCGCTCTCCATGGTCTACGACCGCGAGATGGGCAGCATGCGCGTGCTGCTCACGAGTCCGCTGCCGCGCTGGTACCTGCTGGCGTCGAAGCTGCTGGCCTCGGTGGTGGTGTCGATCCTGCAGGTCTATGCCTTCCTGGCGATCGCGCTGCTCTGGGAGGTGCAGGCGCCCTGGTATGGCTATATCGCCGTGTTGCCGGCGCTCTTCCTCTCTGGCCTGATGCTCGGCGCCTTCGGCCTGTTGCTCTCGTCCACCATCCGGCAGCTGGAGAATTTCGCCGGGGTGATGAACTTCGTCATCTTCCCGATGTTCTTCGCCTCCTCGGCGCTCTACCCGCTCTGGCGCGTGAAGGAGGCCAATCTCTGGCTCTGGTATCTTTGCGAGGCCAATCCCTTCACCCATGCGGTGGAGCTGGTGCGCTTCGCGCTCTATGGCAGCATCTCCTGGGTGGCGACCGCGGTGGTGCTGGGCTGCCTTGCGCTCTTCATGGGCCTCGCGGTCTGGGGCTACGACCCTGCACGCGGGCTGGTCGGCAGACGGGGAGGCGCGGAATGAACGGCTTGGTCCGGTTCCTGATGCGCGGCGCTCTAGCCCTCGTTGCGAGCGCCGCCTTGCTCGGCCCCGCCGGCGCCGACGAGACACCCACGCCAGCGCCGCCCGCCGCTGCACCCGCCCCGGCGCCGCCGGCCGGCGCCAAGCCGCCGGTCACCATCCGCATCGGCTATCTCGGCCAGCACGTGACAGTGCATCTGCCGCATTCCTACCTCGACCTGCCGCCAGCCGACGAGGGCGTCGCCGGCGCCCGCGTCGCCATCGACGACAACAACACCACCGGCCGCTTCACCGGCCAGAATTTCGTGCTCGACGAGGCGCTGGTACCGGAGGATGGCGACATCGCCGGCACCTTCCGCAAGCTGGTGCAGGACGGGCACCGCTCGATCATCGTCGACCTGCCGGCGGCGGCGCTGCTCACGATCGCCGACCTGCCGGAGGCGAAGAACACGCTGCTGCTCAATGTCGCCGCCAAAGACGACGAGCTCCGCGCCGCGCAATGCCGCGCCAATATCCTGCATCTCATCCCGAGCCGCGCCATGCTGGCGGACGCGCTGGTGCAGTACCTGGTGCTGAAGCGCTGGCGGGAGGTGCTGCTGGTGCCGGGCCCGACCGACGCCGACAAGGCCTATGCCGCCGCGATCGAACGCTCGATCAAGAAGTTCGGCGCCAAGCTGGTGCAGAGCAAGCCCTGGACCTACGATCCCGGCGCGCGGCGCACCGACACCGGCCATTTCCAGATCAGCGCCGAGGTCGCGCGCTTCACCCAGGGCATCTCCTACGACGTGATGGTGGTCGCTGACGAGGAAGGCGAGTTCGGCGCCGACCTGCCCTTCCGCAGCACCGATCCGCGGCCGGTCGCCGGCACCGAGGGGCTGGTGCCCGCGGCCTGGGCACGGCCCTTCGAGCAGTGGGGCGCGACGCAGCTGCAGAACCGCTTCAAGCGCAAGACCCAGCGCTGGATGACAGAGCGCGACTACGCCGCCTGGATGGCGGTGCGCGCGGTCGGCGAGGCGGCAACGCGCGCGCAGACCGCCGACGAGAGCGCCATCATGCAGTATCTCCATAGCGACAAGTTCGACCTCGCCGCCTTCAAGGGGGTGAAGCTGAGCTTCCGGCCCTGGGACGGCCAACTCCGCCAGCCGATCCTGCTGACGAGCTCGGACTCCCTGGTCTCGGTCTCGCCGCAGCCGGGCTTCCTGCATCAGTTCTCCGAGCTCGACACGCTCGGCATCGATCAGCCGGAGACCCAATGCAAACTGACGAAATAGGAATGCGCCGACTTGCGCCGGCGGCGCTCGCCCTGCTCGCCGCTCTCGCCATTCCCGCGCTTGCCGCGCCGCCGGTTGCCGATCCCGACTGGCCCTGCCAGCAGCGCCTGGTGCCGACGCTCGGCGCGGGATCTGTCTGGGCCGGGCCGCCCCTTGACGGCGCCGGCGACTGGAGCAGCGAGCCGAGGGTCGCCGAGCTGGTGGCGCAGATCTCGCCGCGCACCGTCGCCGCCGACGACGGCGCCGTGGCGATCGGCGCATTCTCCGATTCGATCGCCGCGGACCCTGACAGGAAGCGGCTGCTGACACTCCTCTTTGCCGGCCTCCTTGCCCAGACCAATCAAGAGCGCAGCGACGTCATCGCGCGGCTCAAGGACCTCGGCCGGCGCCAGCACGAGCTCGCCGACATCGCCTCGCACGCCTCCGAGGAGCTGCGCGACATCCCCGCTGACGCCACCGGCGACGCGGCGGCGAAGCGCACCGATCTCGAGCAGCGCTTCCAGTTCGTCACCCAGGCCTTCGAGAATACCCAGCGCACCATGCGCTACGCTTGCGAGGCGCCGACGCGTCTCGAGGCACGGCTCGGCCGCTACGCCCAGGTGATCCAGAGCCACCTCTGACCGGCGCGCGGACTCAGTCCTGGAACGGCAATCCGTCGCCGTGGGCATACCAGTCGGCGCGTGACGCCCAATGCACGTGCCGGTCGGGCGCGACGCCCAGCGGCTCGTCGAAGCCGCCGGCGGGAATGACCGCCTGGCGGCCGCTGCGCGTCAGGTGCGGCATCGGGCTGCCGCACTTGCCGCAGAAAGCGGTGGCGAAGCTTCGGGCCTGAGGCAGGTCGAAACGCACGACTGCCTGCTCTCCCTGCAGCCATCGAAGCGCCGGCGCTTTCACGATCGCCTCGCAGGAATGCGCCGTGCCGCTCGCCTTCCGGCAGCGCGAGCAATGGCAGTTCAGGAAGTGGTCGAACGGTCCCTCGACTTCGAACGCGACCTCGCCACAGAGGCAACTTCCGCGGAATACTGTCATTCCCCGTCCGCTCCACCAATTCAGTTCGGCATGGTCTCCGGCGGTTCCGCCTTGGCGAGCGGAAAGCCCGCCGCCTGCCAGCCGTCGGTACCGTCGCGGTACCATTGCGCGTTGACGTAGCCCCAGTCGAGGGCGCGCTTGGTGGCGTTCCAGCTCATCCAGCAATTGGCGCGGCAGTAGAAGATCAGCTCCACGGCGAGGTCGCCGCCGGTGATGCGCATGAGCTCGGCGCGGAACCAAGCCTCGCGCTCGGCGCTGAGGGCGCCGCGGCCGACATCGGGCAGCCAGACGCTGCCGGGGACATCGAGGCGCGGCTGCGGCGCCCAGACCGCGCCGGCGGGCAGGCCATCGGGGCGCCGCGGCGCCGTCAGTACATCGACGAAGACCGCGCTGCGCCCCTCCCACAGCTCCTTCGCCTCCCGCGTGTTGAGGGCGAGCCGGCCCTCGATGGTGAGCGGCGTGGCGGCTAGATAGTTGTCGAGACGATAGCCCTCGGGCTCCGCCGGTGGCGCATCCGCGACCACCGCAAGCGGCATCATCAGCATCAGCAGGAAGGCAACGGCGCCGCGCAGCGGCCTGGTATCCCGCCCCTGAAATTCGCAAGCGAATTTCAGGGATAAGCGGGCCACCAACCTATTGACGCTAGCGTGATTCAGATTCCGGAGTTCGCCTGCGACCTTCGGAATCATCACACTAGGGCTGCGCCAGCAGGTGCCCCTGCTCGTCGAGCAGAGGCACACCATAATCCTGCAGGATCTTGGTGATGTCCGGCTGCCGCTTCTGGATCGCGGCATTGATCGTGCGGCGCCATTCCGGCTCGTTGATCCGGACACCCATGGCGATGTGATAATCCATCCGCGGCGCGCCGGGTTCGTTCGGGATCACCGCGAAGCGCAGCGGCTTGGGCTGCCGCTTGGCATAGTAGCCGGCGATCGGTCCCCAGAGCAGGCCGACGTCCACCTCGCCCTTCTCGATGTCCTCGATCATCTGATGCGTCGCCGATTCGAAGCGGGTGTCAACCATCAGCGCATAGGGGCGCGCCATCGCCATCAGATCGTGACGCACCAGCAGGTCGGAGGGTGGCGTCGCGCTGATGATCCCGATGTGCATGGTCTTGAGCTTGGGATCGTCGAAGCCGGTGAACTCGAAGCCCTTGTCCGCGAGGTAGACCGCCACGTAGGAGGAATAATAGTAGGGCGTCGTCGTCTGCACGATGTCGTCGCCCGCCGCGGTTCCCATCACGAGGTCGCAGGTGTGCGCGCGGAGCGTGTTGCGCACGAAGCCGATCACCTGCGGAAAGTAGACGTAGGTCACCGGCAGCTTGAGCTCTTCGCCCATGACCTGGGCGATCTTGTTCTCGAACCCCTCGCCCTTCTCGTTGGAGAAGGGAAGGTTGTTGGGATCGGCGCAGATGCGAAGCTCGGTGCGGTTGACGATCTCGCCCGGCTTCGTCTGCGCCGCCGCCGGCGAGGCCAGCGCGGCCAACGCGGCCAGGCTCAATGCGAGAGAGCGCCATCGGCCAGGCCCGCGTGCCACTGTCGCCTCCCTAGTTCTCGCCGATCCGGTCGGGCCGCCCGCGGCCGACCACGCCGTCCGAGCGCGCCTTCAGATAGGCATAGATGTCGTCGAGATAGAGCATGACGTCCTCCACCGTGCCAAAAGCCGGCATGACGTTCTCGGCCGAGGTGGTCACGTTCTGGCGGCCGTTCACCACCACTTCCTTGAACTGGTCCTCGCTCATCTGCTTCAGGGAATCCACCAGGCTCGGCGCGTAGGAGCTGCCGGCGCCGTCGGGGCCGTGGCAGCGCAGGCACGATTCCGTGTAGCGCCGCCAGCCGTTGTAGGTCCCCTTGTCGACCTTGCCGTCCTTCACCGTATAGGGCTTGTCGCCTTGCGATTTGTCCGGCGCGTTCTGCGCCGCGCCGACGCCGCCGAGTGCCAAGGCCAGAGCGAAAGCGAGAGCGGAAATGGCGGCGAGCGAGGTGCGGCCGCGGACGGGGCGGCGCTCATCAAAGTCCATGCGTTTCTCCTGTTCGGCATTGCGGCGGCACCCCCTCCGCGCATGCCAGGATCGTCGGGATGTAGACAAAAGAAGGAAACCGGCATCCTGGTGCGAGCCAGGATGCCGGTCAGTCTTTCAGGGAGTTCTCGCTAAGGCAGCGCGAACACCGTCAGCACGCCGCCGAGCTGGGTGTAGTTGGCGAGCGCCTTATAGGCACCCACCGCACCGAGCCCGTCGGTGTCCTTGCTGAGGCCGGCCGCCATGCCGATGCCGGCCCAGCCGCCGACGCCGGAGAGCACGGCCACGTACTGCTTGCCGCCGTGCATGTAGGTCATGACGTTGCCGATGATTCCCGACGGCGTCTTGAAGCGATAGAGCTCCTTGCCCGTCGCCGGATCGACCGCCTTCAGGTAGCCCTCGAGCGTGCCGTAGAACACGACGTCGCCCGCGGTCGCCAGCGCGCCCGACCACACCGAGAAGGGCTCCGGATCCGACCACAGGATCTTGCCCTGCCCGGCATCCCACGCGATGAAGTTGCCGAGATGGTTGTCCCCCTGCGGCGGGAACATCGACAACGTCGCACCGACATAGGGCTGTCCGGCGGAGTACGAGACCTTGAACGGCTCGTAATCCATGCAGACGTGGTTGGTGGGGACGTAGAACACCTTATGCATGGGCGAGAAGGCCGCCGGCTGCTGGTCCTTGGAACCCAGAGCCGCCGGGCAGATGCCCTTGCTGTTGTGGTCTTCGCCGCCCGCCTGGGTGCTGAACTGCTTCACCACCTCCGGCCGGCCCGTCGTCATGTCGACGTGGGTCGCCCAGTTCACCTTCGGGTCGTACTTCTGCGCCACCAGCAGCTTGCCGTCCGTGCGATCGACCGTGTAGGCGAAGCCGTTGCGGTCGAAGTGCACGAGCGCCTTCACCGTCTTCCCGCCCACGGGGATGTCGGCGAGGATCATCTCGTTGATCCCGTCATAGTCCCACTCGTCGTGCGGCGTCATCTGGTAGACCCATTTCGCGACGCCGGTGTCGGGATTGCGCGCGAAGATGGTCATCGACCACTTGTTGTCGCCCGGCCGCTGCACCGGGTTCCAGGTGCTCGGATTGCCCGAGCCGTAATATATCAAGTTCAGCTGCGGATCGTAGGAGTACCACCCCCAGGTCGCGCCGCCGCCGATCTTCCACTGGTCGCCCTGCCAGGTCGCGAGCGAGCTGTCCTTGCCGACCGGCTTGCCCATCGACGTCGTGTTGGCGTCGAACAGGATCTGGTCGTCGGGCCCGACCGAGTAGGCGTTCCAGACCATCTTGCCGTCTTTGAGATTGTAGGCGGTGACGCGGCCCTGGACGCCGAACTCGCCGCCGCTGATGCCGACGATGACCTTGTCTTTGACGATCATCGGCGCCGACGTCATCGTCTCGCCCTTCTTGGGATCGCCGTTCTGCACTCGCCAAACTTCCTTGCCGGTCTTGGCATCGAGCGCCACGACATGGGCATCGGCCTGGTCGAGGATGATCTTGCCGTCGGCATAGGCGACGCCGCGATTGACGGTGTCGCAGCACATGACGGGGATCACTGAAGGATCCTGCTTCGGCTCGTACTTCCAGAGGATGCGCCCGTTGTTGTTGAGATCGAGCGCGTAGACGTAGTTCGGGAACGGCGTGCTGAGATACATGACGTTGCCGATCACCAGCGGCGCGCCCTCGTGGCCGCGCAGCACGCCGGTGGAGAAGGTCCACACCGGCCGCAGGTTCTTCACGTTGTCCTTGGTGATCTGCTTCAGCTCGCTATACCGGTGATTGGAGTAATCGCCGGTAGGCATGACCCACTGGTTCGGGTCCTTCTGCAGCTTGAGGAGTTCGTCGTTCGCGCTCGCCGCGCCTGCCGTAAGGGCAAGCGCCGATGACAACGCAACGACAAAGGTCGAGAGCTTCATGGGTTGCGGTCCCTCCCTCTATGCCGGGGCACACCGGCTTCTCCGGTGCACCCAAGCTGTTGGCGCCTGCTTCGCTTCGCGACGCGAGTGCGCGGCTTGTCGTTTGAGAGACGGCCCCTGTCGGATTAGAGGCATTCCCTCTACCGATCAGTGCAATGTTAAACCTGTTTCAGAACACGGGACAAGCTTTGTCCAAAATTTGCCCGACAGAATTCCCCGAATTTTCCCGACGGATGTCCTGCCCAACTTTCCCGGCGGGCGATCTGGCGCAGCATTTGCGTGGGCATCGAGCGGGGTCTCTCACGGTGCCGTGAGGATCTCGCCCTTGCCGGCGACGGCGAGATCGCCTTGCCAGCGGCGCAGCGGCTGCAATCGTGCCGCGAGTTCCGGCAACCCGCATCTCCCCAGCGTTTGCGCCAGCAGCCGCTGAAATACCAAATCATGGATTCCGGATTCACCGAAGCCAGGCAGGATGTCGGCACTCTCGCCGAGGCCGAGGATGCTGCCGCGCCGCATCGCAGCACCGGCAAACTCCGCCAGCCGCCCGCCAACCACGATGGTGCCGGCCGACATGCGTGCACCGCAGCAGGGACCGACCGCGCCGGCGACAACGATGAGGCCGCGCCGCAGCCGGTCGCCGACACCGCTGCCCGCGGACCCCGCCACGATCGCCATGCCGCCGCTCATGCCATTGCGCTCCCCGGGCAAGGCGCCGCCGAGTTCGTCGCCGGCAGTGCCGGCGATCCGGAGATCGCCGCCGCTCATGGCAGTCGCCGCCCCCTGCCCCGCCGATCCCGCGATGACCAGCCGGCCGCCGCTCATACCCATCCCGGCGCGGGCTCCCACATCTCCCTCGACCTGGACCTCGCCGCGGCTCAAGCCGGCGCCCACATCGTCGAGCCGATCGTCGCTCCCGACGAGGCTGAGCCGCTCCTCTGCCGTGTCCATGCTGACGGTGAACCAGTCGCCGAGGACGCCGCGCCGGTTCCCCTGCTGCAGCGGCAGCCGCGCGATCTCGGCCTCGCCGAGCCCGGCGAGCCGCTCCGGCGTCAGGCCCCCAAGCGAGAGCCGGAACGGCGGGCGTTCGCGGAGCGCGAGGCGGATCATGCCAGCAGCTTTCGCAAGTGATAGTGGAAGGGACCGAGCTTGCCGCCGTAATTGCCGGCGGAGATGCGGAGGATCTGCCCCTCGCCGCCGGCGCAGGCGGCGCGGATGCCGGTGGCCATCGCCTGCGCCACCAAGGGATCGGTGAGGCCGTCGATGACGATCTCCAGCACCGCGTCCACCTCGGGCGGCAGTGCCGTCTTCGCGGTGCCCTTGAGGGTTGGGCAGTAGGCGTCATTGGTGGAGGCGACGAGGCCCTTGTAGCGCGAGCCCACCTTGGAGCCCGAGCGCACGATGCCGCCCGGGAACGGCATGATCACGCCCGCGATCTTGCGCATCTCTGCAATCGCCCGCTCGGCGGCGGCAAGCACCGCCGGCCGCGTGCGGCCAAGGATGAGAAAATTGCCGCCGCCCACCGCCTTGGTCTGGCCGACCGTGTCCTCGCAGAGGAACTCGCCATCCATCACGGGAATGCGCCAGTAGCGCCGCTCGCCGAGGCGCTTCGCCGCCTGATAGCCGTCGCCGAAATAGGCAAGCACGCGGCCCATCGGCACGGGATCTCCCTCGTCGTAGCCGGAATAGCAGGCGGTGCCTGGACAGGTCAGCACGCACTGCCCGACACGGTCGCGGACGGCCTTGGCCAGCGCATCACGGCCCATGGCGAAGATCAGGATGCTGACGCCCGGCCTGCCATCCGGAGTCTCTGACGGCGCGAACTCGCGCTCCACCGCCGCCTCGGCGCCGCAGGCGATCACCGAGGTGGCGAAGCCGGTCGCGGTCTCGCCGGCGACCCGCGCCCAGCGCGCGCTGTCGGCGGTGATGACCAGCCGCGTCGCCCGCATGCCGAAGGCCTCGGCGAAGGTGTCCTCGATCTCGACGCTGTCGAGCCTCATGCCTGGCCTCCGGCGGCGACGCAGGCATGCTGCTCGATGCGGCCGCCCGCCTCGGCGATCTCGCCCTCGGCGAGCGGGAAATTGCCGAACCGCACGGTCATGTGATCGTCGAAGAAGCGCTTGAGGCTGCGCTCGATCTGCTTGTCGTAGCCCGGCCGCACGAGCTGCGTCGCGCCCGCCGGCACCGATCGGATCCGGCCGCCGCGGGCCACCTCGACGCCACCTTTCAGCACCTGCACCGGCGTGCGGAACATCGTCTCGATATCGCTGCCGGGCTCATAGATCACGAGATCGGCACGCGCGCCGGGCGTGAGATGGCCGCGATCCCTGAGCCCGAGGCTCCTCGCCGGCGCCGCCCGCGTCATCGCCGCGATCTCGGCGAGCGTGTATTCGCGCGCGATGCCGCCGACCACGCTGAGCTTCCGCGCGGACGCATTGATCTGCGCGAGACACTCTTCCCGATAGCTCCGCTCCATCAAGAGCCGCACCAGCTGCGGATAGCTGGCGAAGGGGCCGCCGTTCGGATGGTCCGTGGTGAGAAACACGCGCCAGGGATCGCGGATCAGCAGGAAGAGCTCGAGGCCGATCGCCCACTGCAGCGCATTGACGAAGTTCTTGTCGCGATAGCGGAACGGCACCAGGCCGCAGCCGGCATCGCATTCGATGTCCATGCTGAGCCATTTCTTCGGCGAGGCGTGGGTGCGGTTGCGGAACTGCGCCTGGGTGTCGCCGGACTCCGTCATGGTCGGGCCGAAGACGATCTGCCCGACATCGACGCTGACGTTCGGGTTGGCGTTCACCACCTCGGCGATGCGCGCCGCCGCCGAGGAGAACTTGCGCTTTCCCTCGGTGCCGTAGCTGTGGAACTGCACATGGGTGAGATGGATCGGCAGGCCTTCCGCCGCCTCGATCGTCGCCAGCGTTGTCTCGACGTTGCCGGGAATGCCAAGGTTGTTGCAGTGGACGTGCAGCGGGTGCGGCACGCCGAGCTCATGCACGGCGCGCGAGAGCGCCTGGATGATCCGCCGCGGCGTCACGCCATGCTGCGGCCCTGGCTCGTCGATGCCGAGGGAGCGCCCGTTGAACTTGAAGGCGCTGATGCCGCCGGCGTTCACCACCTTGACCGCGTGCGCGGCGGTGGCCTGGATCGTCCAGGCGACGTAGTCGTTGATCTCGCTCTGGCTTGCGCCCGCAGCCAGCCGCTGCAGCAGGAACTCGTCATTCCCCAGCATGACATAGGCGCCCTTGTCGAGGATCGGCACGTCCGCCATCTCGATGTGCGTCGCCCGCGCATTGGCCGCCACCATCGCCGGCTCGAAGGCGGCGGTATAGCCCATGGCGGCATAGCGGTAGCCGGTGGTGAAGGTCGAGGGCGTCGCGAGCCCGCTGCCGCCGCGCAAGCCTTCCTCCGCCGCCTCGACCGTTGAGCGGTGGTCCGCCGAGGAGAGCAGGCGGCCGAGATTGACCTTGCCGCCGGCGATGTGGCTGTGGATGTCGATGGCCCCCGCCAGCACCAGCTTGCCGGAGATGTCTCGGACCTCGGCGCCCTTCCCGCCATCGGCGGGCGGCGCCACGATGCGCTCGCCGTCGATCCAGAGGTCGCCCGCGCGCTCCGCCGGCGTCTGGGTGGGATCGACAATCTTGCCGCCGGTGAGCCGCAGCATCAGCCCGTCTCCAGTCCGGCAAGGATCGCTCGCGCCGCCTCGGCGAGGCCCGGCCGGTCCGACGGTCGCGCCGCATGCAGCGGGACGGCGATCACGGTGTCGGCGCGCACGATCTCGCCGCCGTGGTCGAGGGCGGGAATGCCGATGCGGATCTCGACCGCTGCCGGCGCCGGGAGCTCGACGTCATCGGCGACGAGCGCGATCACCGGCGCCTCGGTCCGCGGCGGCCGGTCCGCCGCGAGAGCGGCGCACCACACCAGCGCGTCGGCCTCGCCCGCCGCCAGCATGCGGCCGCCGTCATGCTGCCAGGGATCGTGGCGCGGCGTACCGTCGGCGAAGCTGAGCCTGAGCGGCCAGCCCGCCTGCCAGAGCGCCGTCTGGTTGGCGCCGATCGCATTGCCGCTGCCGCCGAGCGGCAGGCCGACGCAACGCGTCTTTGCGTTGAGGTGACGCAGCATACCCGCGAGATATTCTGTCACCAGCTCGGCGACCCGCGGCGGCAAACGCCCGAGATCCCAGGCGATGAGGCCGTAGCGCGCCTCCTGCAGCCCCTGAGCCATCGCCGCGAGCGCCTCGATCGGCAAGCCGACATCGCGCGGCTGCCGTCCATGCAGCAGGCCGCTCAGCGCTGCCACCGTCGGCAGCAGCGCCGTCTCGCCGACGATGCCCTGCAGCGGCGCCATCGCCTCCGGCGGCGCCAGCGGCTCGGCCCCGAGATAGGCGACGCTCGGCGCGGTGCTGCGATAGAGCGGCTTCGGATTGCCGATGAGCCGCTCGTGAAAGCGCGGAAAGTTCTTCGCCGGGTCGGCTCCCACCAGCAGCACGAAATCGGCGCGGTTCGCCACCTCGGCGAAAGTCGCGACCACCCAGCCGGAGGCGCGCGCCACGCCGATGTTGGCGAGGAGCGCCGCCGACCCCTGGTGATCCACCGTGCCGCCGACCCTCTCGGCCAGCGCGAGCAGCGCGCGCACGCCGTTGAGCTCGGCGGTGAGGCCGTGGAAGAGCGGCGCCTTCGCTTTGCGCAGGATCGCCGCGGCGGCAGCGGCGGCAGTCGCGAGGTCCGCCGGCTTGCCGCCGACCGCGTGCGCGCGCCGCGCAGCGCTTGCCCGCGCGAAGCCGGCCGTGGCGCGGGCGCAGCCGCGCGTCTCGACCTTGCCGGCCGCCACCGCGAGATCGTCGCAGGCCAGCCCGCAGAACGGGCATGTGACGGCGCCGCTCACCGCCGCACGCGCATCGGCCTGTCCTCCGCTCAACCGGTCTTGTCGTATTTGATGTAGGCGAAGCGCTGATCCTCGTTGGGCGTGCCTTCGAGCGCGCTGCCCTCGCCGGGCCGCCAGGCAACGACCTCCTCGATCTTCCTCGCCAATTCGAAATCCTTGTCGGTGATGCCTTTCGCCGCATGGTTCATCAACCGCACCTCGACCCAGGCATAGGACGCGGTGATGTCGGGATGATGCCAGGCCGCTTCGGCCAGGTGCCCGACGGTGTTGATCACCATCAGGGTGCCTTTCCAGCCATGCGTCTTGTATTTGCGGCGGATCCAGCCGTTCTCGTACCACCAGAGCGGCAACTCGCGCTGCAGCCGCGTCTTGATCTCGTCCTCGGCATAGACACGTTCGCGCTGCTTCGTCTCGGTCATCGCTGCCTCCCGCGCGTCCGGCGGCGTCTTTGTTTCCGCCGCGCGTTAGTCTATCGTAGCCGCGATGACAACGCCAACGCCGGAGCCGCAGCAAGATCCCTCGGATGCCGTCGAGGTGTTCGCGCCGGCGCGGCTGCATCTCGGGTTTCTCGATCTCAACGGCGATCTCGGCCGGCGCTTCGGCAGCCTCGGCCTTACTCTCGACGGCATCGGCACGCGGCTCACGCTGTCACGGGCGCGCGAGCCCGGCATCGAGCCGCCCACCGCGGAGCGCGCCGCGCGGCTGCTCGCCGCGCTTGGCCAGCGCTGTCGCTCTCTCGGCCCGCTCGCCCTCGCGCTGCACGAGACGGTGCCGGAGCATGCCGGCCTCGGCTCCGGGACCCAGCTCGGCCTCGCCCTCGCGGCAGCGCTCGCGACGCTTGCCGGCGAGACGGTGGATGCGCGCCGGCTGGCGATGCTGGTGGAGCGCGGCGCGCGCTCCGGCATCGGCATCGCCGCCTTCGCGAGCGGCGGCTTCCTCGTCGATGGCGGCCGCGGCGGCAGCGAGGCGCCGGCGCCGATCGTCGCGCGCATCGAGTTTCCCGCCGAGTGGCGGGTGATCCTGATCATGGACGACGGCAACCGCGGTCTTTCCGGTGCCGCCGAGAGCGCTGCCCTCCGCGACCTGCCGCCATTTCCCGCAGCCGCCTCGGCGGAGCTCTGCCGGCTGACCCTGCTGCGGCTGCTGCCGGGTCTCGCGGAAGCGGAGTTCGCCGCCGTCTCCGAAAGCATCGGCGCGATCAACGCGCGCGTCGGCGATCACTTCGCGCCGGCGCAAGGCGGCCGCTATGCGAGCCCGCGCGTCGCGCGCGTCCTGCAGTTTCTCGCCGCCGCCGGCGTCGCCGGGATCGGCCAGAGCTCCTGGGGACCGACCGGCTTCGCGCTCGCCGCCAGCGCCGAGGCGGCGCGGCGCCTCGCCGACGATCTGGCGCGGCGCTTCGCCTGCGAGAGCGCCCTCTCGTTCCGAATCTGCGCCGGCCGCAATCGCGGCGCCGAGATCCGGCGGCTGCCGGCGATCGCCGAGACCGCGCGGCCGGCGCGCCGGCAGACGGGCTGAAAATTACCGGCGTGCGCAACCGCGCCAGAGCGAGGAAAGATGGAGAAGCCGAGGATCCTGCATTTCATCACGCCGCTCCGGCACATGAGCCCGTTCGACGTCAACATGGCGGCCGATGCCGGCTTCACGGTGGCCGGCTATACCGGCGTCGAGCCCGGCGAGATGGCGGGCCTCACCCAGGACGCGATGTTCTCGCGCGCGCCGCAGGATGCCGCGAAGACCGTGCTCTTCATCGGCGGCCGCGATGCCATGGTGGCGCTCGACATGGGCAAGGCGGCAAAGCAGGTGATGTTCCCGCCCTTCCAGGTCTCGGTCTTCATCGATCCCTCCGGCGCCTTCACCACCGCCGCGGCGATGGTCGCGGTGGCGGAGAAGCATCTGAAGAAGCAGGGCGGCAGCCTGGAGGGCGCCAAGGTCGCAGTCTTTGGCGCCAAGGGCGTGGTGGCGGGCGTCGTGGGCATCATCGCCGCCGAGGCGGGCGCGCAGGTCGCGCTGATCGGCTACGACAAGACCGACGTGGTGCCGAAGAAGGTCGCCGACTTCAGCAAGCGCTTCGGCAAGCCCTTCGCCGCCGGCGACGGCAGCACCGAGGCCGGCCGGCGCGCCGCGCTCGCCGAGGCGGATCTGGTGCTGGTCTCCGCCAAGGCCGGCATCCAGGTGCTCTCGAAAGAGGACCTCACCTTCGCCAAGCGGCTGAAGGTGGCGGCCGACGTCAACGCGGTGCCGCCACCCGGCATCGAGGGGCTGGAGCCCAAGGCGGACGGCGCGCCGATCGGCAACGGCGCGGTCGGTGCCGGCGCGCTCGCCGTCGGCAACATCAAGTTCCGCGTGCAGCACGGGTTGCTGAAGCGGCTCCACGCGGCGGAGAAGGCGCTCTTCCTCGATTTCCGCGACGCCTTCGCGCTCGCTCGCGAGCTGGTCGGCGGCTGAGCGGGAGACCATGCCGATCCTGGTCGCCGCTCTCTCCGGCCGCGCGCTCGCCGCGGCCGCGCATCACGCCGGCGCCGATATCGTCGTCGCCGATCTCTTCGGCGACACCGACACGCAGGCCCTGGCGCCGTGGCATCGCCTGCCCGGCAGCCTCGCCGATGGCATCGGTCGCGAGGCTGCCGGGCTGGTCCGCGAGTTGGGACCACTCGACGGCATCGTCTACGGCGGCGGCTTCGAGGGAGCGCCGGAGCTGCTGCGCGAGCTCGATCAGCTGGCGCCGCTCATCGGCAACACGCCGGACGCTGTCGCCGCGGTGCGCGATCCCCAGGGCTTCGCCGAGATGCTGGACAGGCTCGGATTGCCACACCCGGCGATCGCCGCGGCGCCGGGCGCCGACGGCCTATGGCTTCGCAAGCATTGCGGCGGTTCCGGCGGCACGCATATTCGCCCGGTGGACCCCGAGACCGCGGAGGCCGGGCCGGGCGAGTATTTCGAGGCCTTCGCCCGCGGCGCGCCCTTCTCCGCCCTCTTCGCCGCCGACGGCAAAGCCGCGCGCGTCATCGGACGCAGCGTGCAATGGACCGATCCCGCCGCCGAGCAGCCTTTCCGCTACGGCGGCTGCGTCGGGCCGGTGAGCGTCACGCGCCGGCGCGCCAGGTGGATCGACGAGGCCTGCGACGCGCTCGCCGCCAGCTTCGGGCTGCGCGGCCTCAACAGCCTCGACATGCTGGTCGATGGCGACGACATCACCATCCTCGAGATCAATCCGCGCCCCGGCGCCACGATCGACATCTTCGACGACGGCCCACCCTGGCTCTGGGACCTGCACTGCCGGAGCGTCCGCGGCGAGCTGCCGTCGGTGTTCGCGATGGATGCGCGGCCGCTGCATGCGGCGACGATCCTCTACGCCGACCGCCCGCGCCAGGTACCCGCAGCCATGGACTGGCAGCCCTGGGTCGCTGATATCTCGCCGGCGGGAAGCCGTTTCGAGGCAGGAGATCCCGTCTGCACCATTCTCTCCACCGGCCCCGATATCGCCCGCGCCCGCGAGCAGGGGCGGCGGCGCGCGGAGGAGGTGCTGCGCCAGCTCCCCGAGCTTACCCCGCAAACCGCCTGAGGCCTGCCATGAGCACGACACCGGCCGTCGATCCCGCCCATGCTCCGAGCGTCAACCGCGGCGCACGGCCGCTGCTCGAGGCGCTGGTGGCGGACGCCTCCGCGCTGCGGCTGAAAGTGTCGCGCAGCGGCGCCGGCGCGCTCATCGTCGATGCCGGCATCGAGAC
>DATKPX010000388.1:0-5097 GCA_035523855.1 Allostellaceae bacterium | reverse complement strand
GCCGAGGCGCGGCGCGACCCGTTGCCGGCGGCGGCGGTGATCGGCGCCGATCCCGGCACCATCCTGGCCGCCGTCACGCCGGTGCCGGACACGGTCTCGGAATACCAGTTCGCGGGGCTGCTGCGCGGACGGCGGGTCGAGCTTACGCCCTGCCTCACCGTGCCGCTTAAAGTGCCGGCCGAGGCAGAGATCGTGCTCGAGGGCCATGTCTCTCTCGACGACTACGGCGACGAGGGCCCCTATGGCGACCACACCGGCTATTACAATTCGGTCGAGCGCTTCCCGGTGTTCAAGATCTCCGCCATCACCATGCGGCACGATCCGATCTATCTCTCGACCTTCACCGGCCGCCCGCCCGACGAGCCCTCGGTGCTGGGCCAGGCCCTCAACGAGGTCTTCATCCCGCTCCTCACCCAGCAATTCCCCGAGATCGTCGATTTCTGGCTGCCGCCGGAGGGCTGCTCCTACCGCATCGCCGTCGTCTCCATGCGCAAGGCCTATGCGGGCCATGCCAAGCGCGTGATGATGGGCATCTGGTCGTTCCTGCGCCAGTTCGTCTACACCAAATTCGTCATCGTGGTGGACGACGACATCGACGCGCGCGACTGGAAGGACGTCATGTGGGCGGTCTCGACGCGGATGGACCCCGCGCGCGACATCACCGTCATCGAGAACACGCCGATCGACTATCTCGACTTCGCCTCGCCGGAATCGGGATTGGGCGGCAAGATCGGCCTCGACGCCACCAACAAGTGGCCGCCGGAGACCAAGCGCGACTGGGGCCGCAAGATCCGCATGACCGACGAGGTGATCGAGGCGGTGACGCGGAAATGGCCGAGCCTGGGACTGCCGGGGTCGGGCAAGCCGATCTGGAAGTAGATCCGCACCTATCCCCGGCGCTCGCGCTTTAATTCGAGCCGCGCGCTCACCCGCGAGAGGCCGAAGCAGATCGCCCAGTAGACGAGGGCGGCGAAGAGGTAGCCGGTGTCGCGCACCTGGTCGCCGAGCAGCCATTGCGGATCGGCGAGGCCGGCCTCGATCTGGCTGAGGAAATCGAAGAGGCCGATGATCAGGATGACCGTGGTCTCCTTGACGATCGCCACCGCGACGTTGAGGAGCGCCGGCGTCACGATCGCCACCGCTTGCGGCAGCACCACCAGCGCCATGGTCTTGGGCCCGGAGAGGCCGAGGCTGCGCGCCGCCTCGAACTGGCCCCTGGGGATCGCCTGCAGACCGCCGCGGAACACCTCCGCCATGGCGGCGCCGTTGAAGAGGATGAAGGCGACGATGACCCGCAGCAGCGGCGACGGGTTGCTGCCGGGCGCCAGCAGCAGCGGCAGGATCGCCATCACCAGGAAGAGCAAGGGCACCAGCGGCACGCCGCGCAGGAACTCGATGGCGGCAACCGCGAGGAAGCGGATCACCGGCAGCGGGGAGCGCCGGCAGAGCGCGAGGACGAGCCCCACCGGCAGCGCGCCCGCCAGCGCCGCGCCGCCCACCACCAGCGTCAGCAGCAGCCCGCCCCAGCGCGTCACCGGCACCGGCGGCAGGCCAAGGACGCCGCCCAGCAGCAGCACGGCGGCCGCCGGCGGCGCCGCGACGATCAGCGCCAGGCCCAGCAGGTCCTTGCGCCGGAGCCGCGGGCTCAGCAGCGCCGCCGCGGCCGCCAAAGTCAGGGCGAAGACGAGATCGGGGCGCCAGCGCTCGGGCTCGGGATAGGTGCCGTAGACGAGCTGCGGCCAGCGCGCCTCGACGAAGATCCAGCAGGCGGCGGAGACGTGATCGCAGGCCTGCGGCGCGCCGCTCCAGCGCGCCTCGACGATCGCCCATTGCAGGAAGCCCGGCAGGATCGCCACCAGCAGCGCCGCGAGCGCCAGGGTCAGCGCCAAGTTGAGCGGCGTCGAGACGCAGCTCCAGAGGAAGCCGGCGAGGCGGCGGCGCGGCGGCGGCAGCGAGGCCTCGATCGCCGTCATCGCGCGAACCGCGCCAGGTGGCGGTTATAGGCGTTGATCGCCATGGAGGCCGCGAGGTTGATGGCGAGATAGGCGGCGCAGACGATCACCATCACCTCGAAGGGCTGCGCGGTCTGATTGAGCGCGGTGCCGGCGAAGATCAGCGTCAGATCGGGATAGGCGATCGCCGGCGCCAGCGTCGTGTTGCGGAAGAGCCGGAGATACTCGTTGCCGAGCGGCGGCAGGATGACGCGCAGCGACTGCGGCACGACGATGCGGGCGCTGACGGTCCTGGGCTTGAGGCCGAGGGCGCGCGCCGCCTCCACCTGGCCGCGCGGCACCGCGTCGAGGCCGGCGCGCACGATCTCGGCGATATAGGCGGCGGAATAGAAGGCGAGCGCCAGCGTCATCGCCACCAGCTCGGGCTGCACCAGCACGCCGCCCTCGAAGTTGAAGCCGCTGAGATGCGGCAGCTCCCAGCGCAGCGGGAAGCCCTCGACGATCGCAGCCAGCAACGGCGGGCCGGCGACCAGCCCCAGCAGCGCAGGCCAGGCCGGCGGCGCCGCGCCGGCCGTGGCGCGGCGGTGCGCCAGCAGCGCGACGGCGAGAACTGCGAGCAGGATGCCGACAACGAGCGCGCCGACCACGATGGCGAAACCCGGCTCCGCCTGCGGCCAGGGCAGCGCCAGGCCGCGCACGCTGAGAAAGCCCATGCCCAGCAGCGACAGGCTCTGGCGCGGCGGCGGCAGCGGCCGCAGCATCGCGAAATACCAGAAGAACAGCTGCAGCAGCAGCGGCACGTTGCGGATCACCTCCACGTAGCCGGTGGCGAGGGCGCTCACCAGGCCGTTGGAGGAGCGGCGGCCAATCCCCACCGCAAACCCGATCGGCGTCGCCAGCGCCGCCGACAGGAGCGCCAGCACGATGGTGTTGAGCGCCGCCACCTCGAGGGCGCGCAGGTAGGTCGAGGTCTCGCTGTAGGGAATGAGGCTCTGGGAGATCGCGAAGCCGGTCGGCCGGCCGAGGAAGCCGAAGCCGGCATTGATGCCGAGGCGGCCGAGATTGGTGGCGGCGTTCGCCGCCGCCATGGCGACGAGGACGACGACGGCGAGCAGCACCGCGGCCTGGATCGCGACGGCGCCCGGCCGCCGCGCCCAGGCCGGCAGCGTCATCGGAAGGGCGGCGTATAGAGGAGGCCGCCGTCCTTCCACAGGCGATTGACGCCGCGCTCCAGGCCGAGCGGCGTCTTCGGGCCGAGATAGCGGTCGAAGATCTCGCCGTAATTGCCGACGGCCTTGATCGCGTTATAGGCCCAGGCATTGTCGAGGCCGTTCTTCTGGCCGAGATCGTCGGTGACGCCGAGCAGCCGCTTCACCTCCGGGTTCTCCGACTTCGCCTTCATCTCGTCCACATTCGCCTGGGTGATGCCGAGCTCCTCGGCGCTGATCAGCGAATAGAAGGTCCAGCGCGCCACGTTGGCCCATTGCTGGTCGCCCTGGCGCACCACCGGCCCGATCGGCTCCTTGGAGATGGTCTCCGGCAGGATCACGTGATCCTCGCGCTTGGCGAGCTGCATGCCGCGGGCGGCGAGGCTGCCGCGATCGTTCGACCAGGCATCGCAGCGCCCCGCCTCGTAGGCGCGCCGCGCCTCGTCGAGCTCGGCGAAGCTGACGATCTGGTACTTCATGTTGTGAGCGCGGAAATAGTCGGCGATGTTGAGCTCGGTGGTGGTGCCCTGGCCGATGCAGATGGAGGCGCCGTTCAGCTCGGCGGCGCTCTTGATGCCGGAGGCCTTCTTCACCATGAAGCCCTGGCCGTCATAGATGTAGACCATCAGGAAGCGCATGCCGGCGCCATTGTCGCGCGTATAGGTCCAGGTGAAGCGGTGCGTCAGGATGTCGACGGCGCCGTTCTGGATCTGCGCGAAGGCGTCGCGCGGCTGCAGCGGCTTGAGCTCGATCTTGTCGGGATCGCCCAGCACCGCCGCCGCGAGCGCGCGGCAGAACTCGATGTCGAAGCCGCGAATGACGCCCTTGTCGTCGGCGAAGGCGAAGCCCGCCACGTTGGGCGCGACGCCGCAGACGAGCTTGCCGCGTTGTTTCACGTCGTCGAGCGTTCCCGCCTGCGCCGTCGCGGCCAGCGCCGCCGCCAGCGCGAGCGCCGGCATCAGCGAGCGAAACAATTTCCTCATGGCATTCCCTCCCCCTGGTGTCCCGCCCCGGCGCATCGAGGCGCCGGCCGGCGCTCCATACTCGTCGCGGCGCGCACCGCCGCGCAAGGGGAATGGCGCATTCCAAAGCGGAATTCGTCGCGGCTTGTGGCGCGGAAAGCCGCCGTGATAGCGTCACCACAACGAGAAACCCATAAGTGTACTGAGGAAAGGAACGCCCATGCCCGCGATCGACGTCCACACCCATATGCTGAACCGCGACTGGCTGGAGCTGCTGCGGCGGCACGGCAAGCCGCGCTACGAGGTGCGCAAGAGCATGGATGCGCCGGAGGGCATCTTCCTCGACGGCGCGCCCTTCATGACGCCGATGCCCGGCCATTTCGACTACGACGAGCGCATCCGGGTGATGGACGATGCCAAGGTCGACATGTCGATCCTCTCCCTTACCTGCCCCAACGTCTATTGGGGCGGCGCCGAGGTGAGCCTGGAGGCGGCGCGGATCGTCAACGACGACATGGCGCGCGGCCAGGCGGCGCACCCCTCGCGGCTGCGCTACATCGCCTCGCTGCCCTGGGAGTATCCAGAGCTCGCCGTCAAGGAGCTGAAGCGCGCCTGCGACGAGAAGGGCGCGGTCGGCGTGATGGTGCTCGCCAACATCAACGGCCGCTCGCTCACCGACCCGCACTTCGCGCCGATCTGGCAGGAGATCGACCGCCGCGCGCTGCCGGTGCTGGTGCACCCGACGGCGCCTCCGGGCACGCCGGAGCTCGACGTCCGCGTCTACAACCTGATCGCCTCGGTGGGATTCATGTTCGACACCACCCTCGCGATCGCGCGGATGATCTTCGACGGCTTCCTCGACCGCTATCCCAACCTCAAGATCATCGCCGCCCATGGCGGCGCGACGCTCCCCTACCTCGCCGGACGCCTCGAGATCTGCTTCAACAACATGAACGCGGCCCGGGTGAAGATCTC
>DATKPX010000387.1:0-5075 GCA_035523855.1 Allostellaceae bacterium | reverse complement strand
GTGCTGGAGAACCTGACGCTGGCGCCGATGTGGGTGCGCAAGATGCCGAAGAAGGAGGCCGAGGAGCTCGCCATGCACTTCCTCAACCGGGTGAAGATCCCGGAGCAGGCGGCGAAGTATCCGGGCCAGCTCTCCGGCGGTCAGCAGCAGCGGGTGGCGATCGCCCGCTCGCTCTGCATGAAGCCGCAGGTGATGCTGTTCGACGAGCCGACCTCGGCGCTCGATCCCGAGATGATCAAGGAAGTGCTCGACGTCATGGTAGGCCTGGCGCAGGAGGGCATGACCATGATCTGCGTCACCCACGAGATGGGCTTCGCCCGCACCGTGGCGGACAGCATGATCTTCATGGATCGCGGCCAGGTGGTCGAGGTGGCGCCGCCCAAGGAATTCTTCGCCAACCCGAAGAGCGACCGCACCAAGCTGTTCCTGAGCCAGATCCTCTCGCACTGAGAGGCCTGCCGGCCGCTCTCAGGGTTCGAGTGGCGGCAGGAGCGGGTGCTTGAGGTCGCGCGGCAGCACGCCGGTGAGGCGGGGATCGTCGAACTCGGCGGCGCGGCGCTGATAGACCCTGAAGCCGCAACGTTGATAGAGGCCGAGGGCGCGCGGATGGTCGTAGGTGCAGGTGTGCACCCAGACCCGCCTCACGTCGCCGAGCCAGGCGGTGTCGATGGCGGCGTTGAGGAACCAGGCGCCGAAGCCGCGGCCGATGAAGTCGGGCGCCAGGCCGAAATAGCAAAGCTCGGTATTGCCGCCGGCGGCGCGCTCCAGCTCGAAGAAGCCCGCCGGCACCGCCCAGGCGTAGAGCACGTAGATCTCAATCTCCGGCCGCGCCAGGTGCTCCGCCAGGCGCTCGTCGCTCCAGAGCCGGCGCTCGTACCAGACCCAGGGCTCGCCGACGGCGGCATAGAGATAGCGGTAGAAGGAGACGGTGCAGCGCTCGGCGCGCAGCAGAGCCAGCTTCGCCGCTGGCATCGGCGCCGGCGGCCGCGCTGGCTTCTCCCGCATCTCGAGGTAGGTGACGGTGTCCTGGAGCCGGCGCGACGGCACGGCGCTCACCGCGCGGGACCGGTCTCGATCGGCGTGTCGCCGGGCAGGCCCCATTCCGACCAGGAGCCGTCATAGACCGCCGCCTCCGGCCAGCCGACGAGGTGGATCGCGAAGGCGAGCGCGCAGGCGGTGACGCCGGAGCCGCAGCTGGTGACGATCGGCTTCTCCGGCACCAGCCCGGCGGCGCGCAGGCGGCGCTCCAGCTCCTCCGCCGGCAGCGGCAGCTTGGTCGTGGGATCGGCGAGCTGGTCGAAGGGGAGGCTGCGGCTACCGGGAATATGGCCGCTGCGCATGCCCGGGCGCGGCTCCGGCGCGGTGCCCTCGAAGCGTCCCTGGGCGCGGGCATCCACCACCTGCTCCCAGTGCGTGCCCACGTCGCTCTTCACCTCGGCCTTGTCGCGCACCAGCTCGGGCCGGAAGCGCGAGGTGAAGCGCGCCGGCGCCGGCTGCGGCACCTCCGCCGTCACCGGCCGGCCCTCCGCCAGCCATTTCCGGAGGCCGCCGGCAAGCAACGCCGCCTGGTCGTGGCCGAAGATCCGCAGCATCCACCAGGCGCGCCAGCCGGAGCTCCAGCCGGTGGCGTCATAGACCACCACCTGATGCTCGTCGCCGATGCCGAGGCGGCTCATGTGGCGGGCGAACTCGTCGGCGCGCGGCAGCATGTGCGGCAGCGAGGAGGCGTGATCGGAGATCACGTCGATGTCGAAGTAGGGCGCGCCGGGAATGTGCTGCCGGGCATAGTCCTCCTGCGCGGTCGGCGTGACGCCCGGCAGCTTGAAGGAGCCGTCGACGATGCGGATCGCGGGATCGCCGAGATGGGCGGCGAGCCAGTCGGTCGAGACCAGGGATTCGGGGTGGGCGTAGGGCATCAGAGCGGCCTCAGGCGAAAGCGAGATTGACGCGCCGGTTCTGGCGGCCCTTGTTCTCGATCTTGGTGACCTCGACGCGGCCGATCTCGGCGGTGTGCCTGATGTGGGTGCCGCCGCAGGGCTGCAGGTCGACACCGGCGATGTCGAGGAGCCGCACGCGCCCGAAGCCGGTCGGCGGCTTCACCGACATGGTGCGCACCAGCTCCGGCTTCGCCGCCAGCTCCTCGTCGCTGATCCAGCGCGGCGTCACCGCGTGATCGGCGGCGATGAGGGCGTTGAGCTTCGCGCTGATCGCGTCCTTGTCGAGCGCCTCTCCAGGCACGTCGAAATCGAGGCGCGCCTTGCCGTCGGAGATCTGTCCGCCCGTCACCGCGCCAGGGATCACCGCGCAGAGAAGATGGAGGCAGCTGTGCATGCGCATCAGGCGATAGCGGCGCTCCCAGTCGATCTCCGCCGTCACCTTATCGCCGACCGTGGGGAGCGCGCTGCCCGGGGCCGCAATATGCAGCACCTCGTCGGCGGTCTCGCCCTTGCGCGCCTCGGCGATCGCGATCGTGCCGCCATCGGCGCGGCGCAGCACGCCGGTATCGCCGGGCTGTCCGCCGCCCGTCGGATAGAACACCGTGCGGTCGAGGCGGATGCCGCGCTCGTCGGCGCCGACCACCGTCGCCTCGCAGCTTCTGAGATAGGCGTCGTCGCGGAACAGCAGCTCGGCCATCAGGCTTTCTCCGGCTTTGATGCCGGGGCATCGAGCCAGGACGGCACCGGCAGGTTCTTGGTTCTGAGGAAGTCGGGGTTGAACAGCTTCGACTGATAGCGGGTGCCGTAATCGGCGAGGATCGTCACGATGGTGTGGCCGGGTCCGAGCTCCTTCGCCGCCTTGATGGCGCCGAGGATGTTGATGCCGGTGGAGCCCCCGAGAATCAGCCCTTCCTCGGTCACCAGGCGGAACAGCACCGGCAGCATCTCCTCGTCGGTGACCTGGAACCAGCCATCGACGGGAGCGCCCTCCAGGTTCCTGGTGATGCGGCCCTGGCCGATCCCCTCGGTGATCGAGCTGCCTTCCGATTTGAGCTCGCCGCGGGCGTAGTGGGAATAGATCGCCGAGCCCATGGGGTCGGCGAGATAGATCCGCACCTGCTTGCTGCGCTCCTTGAGCGCGATGCCGGTGCCGGCGAGCGTGCCGCCGGTGCCGACCGAGGCGACGAAGGCATCGACGGCGCCGTCGGTCTGCCGCCAGATCTCCGGGCCCGTGGTCTCGATATGGGCGCGGCGGTTGGCGGTGTTGTCGAACTGGTTCGCCCAGATCGCGCCCTTGGGCTCGGCAGCCGCGATCTCCTGGGCGAGGCGCTCGGAATAGCGCACGTAGTTATTGGGATTGGCGTAGGGCACCGCCGGCACCAGGCGAAGGTCGGCGCCGCACAGGCGCAGCATGTCCTTCTTCTCCTGGCTCTGCGTCTCCGGCATCACGATGACGCTGCGGTAGCCGCGCGCATTGGCGACCAGCGCCAGGCCGATGCCAGTATTGCCGGCCGTTCCCTCGACGATCACGCCACCGGGATGGAGGATGCCTCTTTCCTCGGCATCGCGCACGATGAAGAGCGCCGCGCGGTCCTTGACCGAGCCGCCGGGATTGAGGAATTCCGCCTTGCCGAGGATCGTGCAGCCGGTCTCCTCCGAGGCACGGCGGAGCTTGATGAGCGGGGTATTGCCGATGGTGTCGAGAAAGCCGTCGCGAACCTGCATATCCACCTGTCCGGAGCCGGCGCGCCGCCGGGGCAGGCACAGTAGCGACCGGGCCGGAAGCGATCAAGCGGCCGGGGCCGCGCCGATCGCGCGATTTTACAGCGCGTCAACGGGTTGACGGCGCTCGCCCGTCGATCCCAAACTTGCCCGCGAGCTCGCGCCGAAGAGGGGCGCCAACGGGGGAGAGATCATGCGGATTTCGAGATTGCTGGCGGGGTGCGCGGCGGCCGCGCTGGTGTTTGCGGCAACGGCGCAGGCGGCAACGCCCAAGGATACCGTGGTCATGGCGAAGGCGCTCGACGACATGATCTCGCTCGATCCCGGCGAGGCCTTCGAATTCTCCGGCGGCGAGGTGGTCGGCAATATGTACGAGCGCCTCGTCTACTACGATCTCAAGAACGTCGCCAGCATCCACGGCGTGATCGCCGAGAGCTGGAGCGTCGGCAACGACGGCAAGACCTATACGTTCAAGCTCAGGCCCGGCCTCAAGTTCTCGTCGGGCAATCCGGTGACCGCCGCCGACGTGATCTACTCGCTGCAGCGCGCGGTGATCCTCAACAAGGCGCCGGGCTTCATCCTCACGCAGTTCGGCTTCACCAAGGACAACGTCGCCGCGCGCATCCGCGCCACCGATCCGATGACCGTGGTGCTGGAGACCGAGAAGGCGGTGGCGCCGAGCTTCTTCTACTACTGCCTCACGGCGGGCGTCGCCTCGATCGTCGACAGCCAGGTGGCGAAGCAGCACGAGCAGAACGGCGATTTCGGCAATGACTGGCTGAAGCAGCATTCCGCCGGCACCGGCCCCTACATGCTGCGCGCCTGGAAGCCGAACGAGAGCTACGTCCTCGACGCCAACCCCAACTATCACGGCAAGAAGCCGCTGACGCCGCATGTCTTCGTGCGCCATGTGAAGGAGCCGGCGACCCAGCGCCTGCTGCTGGAGAAGGGCGACATCGATTACGCGCGCAATCTCGGCAAGGATCAGCTCGACGCGCTCGCCAAGAATCCGCAGATCGCCTTCGACCAGGGTGTCAAGGGCGCCATCACCTATCTCGCGCTCAATCAGAAGAACCAGTATCTCGCCAAGCCCGAGGTGGTGGAGGCGCTCAAGTACCTCGTCGACTACGACGGCATCGAGAAGAACCTCCTGCACGGCACCCGCATCGTGCATCAGTCCTTCCTGCCGGCGGGCTTCCTCGGCGCGATCGACGACAAGCCCTATCACTTCGATCTCGCCAAGGCGAAGTCGCTGCTGGCGAAGGCCGGCCTCGCCGACGGCTTCTCGATCACCATGGACGTGTGGAACGCCTATCCCTGGGCGGACATCGCCCAGGTGATCCAGGCGAGCTGGGCGCAGGCGGGCATCAAGCTCGAGCTCATCCCCGGCGACGGCAAGCAGGTGATCACCAAATT
>DATKPX010000386.1:0-8178 GCA_035523855.1 Allostellaceae bacterium | reverse complement strand
TCGCTCGAGCCCGCCGGGCGCGGCGGCAACGCGAAGCTGACCAGGATCTCGCCCGGCTTGAGGTTGGTGCGGCCGGGACCGGCGGGCACGTCCTCGACCTTCATCTCGCGGCGGCCCTTCGGCCCCTGCACCGTGACGACGGCGCCGGCCGCGATCAGGGCCGGCACGCTGTCGCCGGCGGGGGACGCGTTGCAGAGATTGCCGCCGGCCGACGCGCGGCCCTGCACTTGCTTGGAGCCGATCAGGTTCACCGCCTCCAGCACGCCCGGCCACGCCTCCCTGAAGCGCGGATGCTCGGCGAGCACGGCGCCGGGGACCGCCGCGCCGATGCGGAAGCCGCCGTCGGCGGTCTCGGCGATCTCGGTCATCTCCGCGATCTTCTTGATGTCGACGATCAATCCCGGCTTCACCGTGCCGGAGCGCATCTGCACCAGGAGATCGGTGCCGCCGGCCAGGATGCGCCCCGCACTCCCCGCGGCAGCGAATGCGCCGATCGCCTCCTCAAGCGTTGCCGGCGCCACGTACCCGATATCGGTCATGATGTTTCTTGCTCTCCCTGTGCCGCGCTCGGTTGCCGCGGGGCTTGGTCGGCGACCGCGAAGGACCGAGATTACACGCCAAGCCATGGTCCGACCAGCCGCCGGCGGATACCGGTTCGATTTCTGCCACAACCCCGGCGGGCGATAAATCTCCCTGTGATTTCTAGCCGCTCAGAGCCGGCCGGACAACCTCTGCTCGGAACGGAGGCAGGATCCCTGCCGCGTCACCTGCCGCGCAAGGCAGAGCCGCCGCCGGTCGGCCGCATTCCCGATTTTGACACATCTCGTCGAGCGGCTTGACGCGGCCCGATCGATCCTGCTCCGATCCCGTCCCCCACAAAACGGTGACCGATGGTTGCGCGAGACCAGAGCGATTTCGTGATCGTGGGCGCCGGCGCCGCGGGGCTGATGGCGGCCCGCGAGCTCGCCCGCGCCGGCCGGCGCGTCGCCGTCCTCGAGGCGCGCGACCGCTGCGGCGGGCGCATTTTCTCGCTGCCGGCGGAGGAATTCGGCTACCCCGCCGAGGGCGGCGCCGAATTCGTGCACGGCACCGCGGCGCTGACGCGCGCGGTGATGCGCGAGGCCGGGCTCTCGCTGGCGCCGACGGCGGGCGAGGCGTGGCGCGCCGAGAACGGCATCCTCTCGATCGACAGGGAGCGGATGCCGCATGCCGCCGATCTCCGCCGCGCGCTCCGCGCGCTCGAGGCCGACCTTCCGGTGGCCGACTTCCTCGCGCGGCACTTCGCCGATCCCCGCTACCAGGAGTTGCGACGCTCCGTCACCCGGATGGTGGAGGGATATGACGCGGCGGACCCGGGCCGCGCCAGCACCTTCGCGCTGCGCGACGAATGGATGGATCGCGGTCTCGGCGAGCAGGGGCGGGTTGCCGGCGGCTATGGCACGCTGATCGCGTTCCTCGCCGCCGACTGCCGCCGGCACGGTGCCGCGATCCATCTCGGCGCCGTGGTGAGCGCGATCGAGGCGGCGCCGTCCGGGATCACCGCGCGCTGCCGCGAAGGCCGCGACTTCGGCGCGGAGGCGGCGATCCTGACCGTGCCGCTGCCGCTGCTGTCGGAGATCGCGCTGCCGCCGGCGGCGCGGGCGAAGGCGGCGGCCGGCGCCGAGATCGGCTTCGGCAACGTCGTCAAAATTCTTCTGCGCTTCAAGACCCGCTGGTGGGCGGATCACGGCGGCCAGGCTCTCGGCGAGCTCTCTTTCCTGTTCTCCAGCGCGCCGGTGCCGACCTGGTGGACGCAGCACCCGGCACCCGATCCCGTGCTCACCGGCTGGCTCGGCGGGCCGCGGGCCGACGCGGTGGCCGAGCTCGATGCCGAGGCGCTGGTGGAGCGGGGGCTCGCCTCGCTGGCGCAGAACTTCGCCCTGCCGGCGGATCGGCTGCGCGAGCGGCTCGTCGCCGCGCGGGCGATCAACTGGGGCCGCGATCCTTTCGCGCGCGGCGCCTATTCCTACGCGACGCCGAAGACGCGGGAGGCGCTGGCGGTGCTGGAAAAGCCCGAGGCGGGCGTCTTCTTCTCGGGCGAGGCGCTCTATAGCGGCCCGGAAATGGGCACGGTCGAGGCGGCGCTCGCCAGCGGCGCGCGGACCGCGCGGACGATCCTGGCCCGGCCTGGATAACTCCCTATATGCTGGCGCCGGGAAGGGAGCCACCGTGAACCCACTCGTCTCGTCCCGGCGCGCTGCTCCGACCGCGGGGTCCGGCCCGCGCCGGCCGCTGCCGCCGGAAACCGTGCATCTCTCCTTCGAGCCCGGTCCCTATCGCATGGCGATGGGCCTCGTCACCGTGCCGGAGGAGCGCTGGTTCGAGCTCGACGAGCACTACCAGGCGGAGATGGCCGAGCGTCGTCACCTCCTCGAGACGCGATATGCGGAGGTTTTCGGCGCGCAGCCGGACTCCGCCGCCGCCCGGCGCGAGACCCTCGACATGGTGGCGGCGCATCTCGTGCGCTGGCATCCCGACTGGTTCGAGCGCGCCGGCGACCGCCTCGTCAATCATCTGACCGGCGAGGACTGGGATCTCGCCGCGCCGCCCTGCGATCCGCTGGAGCTGGCGGGAAGGCTGGTGCAGGAAGATCTCTGCATCGTGCAGGAGAGCCCGGAGGGACCCGTCTTCACCGCCGGCATCCTCTGCTTCCCGAGCCGCTGGCGCCTGCATGAGAAGCTCGGCCATCCGCTCGCTGCCGTGCACGGGCCGGTGCCGATCTATCCAGAGCGGCTCGCGCGCCCGGTCGACCGCATCATGCAGGTGCTGAAGCCCGACCATGTCGCCTCGCGCGTCAACTGGTCGCTCACCGACGATCCCGCCCTCTTCCAGCCGACCGGCAAATGGCGCACGGCGACGAACGAGGCGATCACCGCGGAGAACGCCGGCAGCCGCCTCTTTCTCCGCGTCGAGCGCCAGACGCTGCGGCGGCTGCCCGCCTCGGCGGCGGTGCTGTTCGGGATCCGGGTGCATCGCCACCGGCTGGAGAGCGTCGCATCGGCGCCCGAGATCGCCGCGCGCCTCGCTTCCGCGGTGCGCGCGCTCCCCGCCGAGATGACGCATTACAAGAGCTTCGCTCCGTTCCGGGACGCGCTGCTCGCCTGGCTCGACGCGCGCTCCGCCTGATCGGCGACGGGATCCGTCAGGAGCGCGAGGAGGGGTGTGAGCTCCGCATCGGGCCTGTCGAGCGCGCGGATCGCTTCGGCGATGGCCGAGGATCGAGCCGATCCCAGCGCGGGCCCGGCCAGCACCCGGAACTTCTCCTCGAGCTCTGCGTCCGAGAGTGGGCTCCCGGGATCGCCGCGCGTCGGCGTCGGCGGCGAGGCCAGCCGGCGCCCGTCGGCGAGCACCAGGACCACATCGGCGAGCCGCTCCGCCGGGAAACGCGCGTTGTACTCGGCGCGCTCGCTGAGCCGGATCGCGTCGACGAGGCGGAGGATATCGGGATCGGCGAGCGCCTCGTTGTCGATGTCAGCCGGTCCGAGACCGTCGCGGGCGAGCGCCGCCGCGACCGTGAAGCCGAGGCTGTATTGCGCCTCCTCGGTGCTGCGCGGATGGTGCGCGCCGAGGCGGATCGCCTCGTGGAAGCTCGCGATCTCGATGCCGGTGACGGCGGCGGGATCGACCCCGTGCGTCCGCCGCAGCGTGAGCGCCGCCTCGATCGCGGGATGCGCCCAGCGGCAGACCGGATAGGGCTTGAAATACTGCTCCAGCAGCCGCCAGCGCCGGCCGAGATCCACCCAGAGATCGCCGGCGGCGGCGCTCTCGACGACGAGGGCGGGCGCGCCGGTGAAGCCGTCCGCCGCCAGCAGCGCCGCCTCGAGGCCGACGAGCGCGCCCCAGCCCGAGCCGTCCTTCACCATGGTCGGATGGTCGATGCAGCGCATCATCTGGCTGCGCGGCCCGTTGTACTCGGCGATGCCGAGCGCCTGGCGCAAGGTCTCGGCGTCGTGGCCCAGCAGGCGCGCGGCGACGGCGGCGACGCCGAGCGCGTTCCACGAGCCCGAGGTGTGATAGTCGCTGCAGGTCCGGTGCGTGGCGATGCCGGCGCGGATCGCGATCTCGTAGCCGAGCACCAGGGCAACGAGACTCTCTTGCCCCGTGACGCGGCGCCCGGCCGCCAGGGCCAGCAGCCCCGGCAGCACCGCAACGCCCGCATGGCCCTTGGTGAGGGGATGGCCGTCGTGGGAGTCGAAGCCGTCGATCATCGTCGCGTTCGCCATCGCCGCCCAGGCAGGCGCCGCCGCGCGGCCGTCGAACATCAGCCGCGCCCCCGACGCCGTGCCGTAGTGCCGGGCGACGTGATCCCTGACGATGCGGCCGAGGCGCGTCGCATGGCCGCCGATCGCCGCCGCGGCGAGGTCGAGGAGGCAGCGCTGCGCCTGCGCGACCACCGCCGCCGGCAGGTCTTCGTAGCGAAGCCCCGCCACGAAGGCGGCGACGGTGCCGGCGCCGTCGCCGAGCGCCGTCGCGGCGGCGGGCGGCGCGCCCGCGACCGCGCCGCCCTCGCGCCTATTTCGCAACGAGCTGCTGGCTGCGGAGGAAATCCGCCGCCACCTCCTCGACCGACTTCTTGTCGACGTCGACCATGGCGTTGAGCCTGGCCATGGTCTGGTCGTCCAGCTTCGCCGAAAGCTTGTTGAGGAGATCGGCAAGCGTCGGATTCTTGTCCAGCACCTCCTTGCGCACGTTCGGCGTCAGCGCATAGGGCGGGAAGAAATCCTTGTCGTCGCGCAGGACCTGGAAGTCGAAAGCGGCGATGCGCCCGTCCGTCGCGAAGACCAGGGCGACGTCGACCTGCTTGTCGCGCAGCGCCTGATAGGTGAGGCCGGTGTCCATGCGCTTGATGTCGTCGAGCGGCCATTTGAAGCCGTAGAACTGCTCGAGACCGGGCAGCCCGTCGGGACGGCCGGGGAATTCCGCGTTGACCGCGAAGGTGATCGCCTTGCCGCCCTTGATCGCCGCGGCGAGCTGGCTCAGCGTGTCGATGCCCGCGGTCGCCGGATTGTCCTTCTTGCGCACCGCCAGCGCATAGGTGTTGTTGGCCTTGGACGGGTTGAGCCAGACGATCCCCTTCTTGGCGTCGAGCTCCTTCACCTTGGCGTAGGTGTCCGCCGGCGACATCCGCTCGCTGATCTTGTTGTAGGTGATGAGCGAGGTGCCGGTATATTCCCAGCACATGTCGATCTGCGCCGATTCCAGCGCCTGGCGCAGCACCGCCGATCCCATGCCGGTGCGCTTGTCCGGCTTGAAGCCGTTCGCCGCCAAGAGCTGCGACGTCATCTCCGCCATCAGCAGCTGCTCGGTGAAGCCCTTGCTGCCGATGACGATCGGCGTCTGGGCGATCGCCGCCCCGGTCAGCGTCACCAGCGCGGCGAGCGCCACGCCGGTGGCGGTCAGCAGTCGTAAGAACCTAGCGATCATCGTCTCCCTCCCTTGGGTTTCTATCAGGCGCGCGCGAAGGCGATGCCCCGCGGCGTCATGCGTTTCGCCAGCCATCCCGCCAGGCTGCCGAGCGCGATCGCGAGCAGGCTGCTCGGGATCGCGCCGGCCAGCATCATCGCGGGATCGAAGAGGTCGATGCCGGCGAAGATCAGCTCGCCGAGGCCGCCGCCGCCGATCAGGAAGGCGAGCGGCGCCGTCCCCGCATTGATCACCATCGCCGTCCTGACGCCGGCGAGGATCGCCGGCAGCGCATTGGGGATCTCGACCCGGCGCAGGATCTGCCCCTCGGTCATGCCCATGCCCGCCGCCGCCTCGATCGTCGCCGCCGGCACCGCGGTGATGCCGGCAAAGGTGTTGCGCGCGATCGGCAGCACGGAATGCACGGCAAGCGCCACGATCGCCGCGGTCGAGCCGATGCCGAGGACGCTCATGGCGAGCGCCAGCACCGCCAGCGTCGGCACCGTGTTGCCGATGTTGATCGCCTGCATCGCCGCCTCGGCATGATCGCGGAAGCGGGGCCGGCTCAGCACGATCCCCGCCGCGACGCCGGCGACGATCGCGATCCCGCCGGAGACCGCCACCAGGTAGAGATGCGGCCAGAGCAGGTGCTCGACCAGCGGCGCCTGCTGCCAGATCCCCGGCAGCAGCCCGGCGAGCCAGAGCCAGAGCGCGAGGGCGATCGCCACGAGGGCGCCGGAAAGGATGCCGCTCATGCGTCCGGTCCTCTACGCTCCGCGGTTGCCAGTGCCTCGGCGATATCCTCCCGCGTCACCACGCCGGCGAAGCGGCCCTCGGGATCGACGCAGGCGATCCAGTCCGCCCCCGCCGCCAGCATCCGCGACAGCGCGATGCGGAGATCGTCGTCGAGCTCGACTACCGCCGGCATCGGCAGCGCGTGCGTCCGGCTGGGCCCGCTCCGGCCCTCTGTGTGCGGGCGGCTGAGCCAGCCGAGCGGCGTGCCCTGCTTCGAGACGACGACCGCGACCTCGGCGCGCTCCGCCATCAGTGCTGCCACGCGCTCGATCGGCTCTTCGGCGTCCAGCCGCAGCGCGCCGCCGTTCATCGCGCCGGCGACGCTGAGCAGGCGCAGGCGCTTCAGCGCCCGGTCCTGGCCGACGAAATCGGCGACGAAGTCGCTCGCCGGCCGCGCCAGCAGCTCGTCCGGCGTGCCGAACTGCTCCAGCCTTCCGGCGCGCAGCAGGGCGATCCGGTCGCCGAGCCGGATCGCCTCGTCGATGTCGTGGCTGACGAAGATCACGGTCTTGCGCAAGCGCGCCTGCATCTTGAGGAACTCGTCCTGCAGCACGACGCGGTTGATCGGGTCGAGCGCGCCGAAGGGCTCGTCCATCAGCAGCACCGGCGGATCGGCGGCAAGCGCGCGGGCGACGCCGATGCGCTGCGCCTGGCCGCCGGAGAGCTCGCTGGGATAGCGCGCGGGAAATACCGCGGGATCGAGCGCCATCAGCTCGAGGAGCTCGCGCACCCGCCGCGCGATCCGGCCTGCGTCCCAGCCGAGGAGGCGCGGCACCACGCCGATATTCTCCTCGACAGTCATGTTGGGAAAGAGGCCGATCTGCTGGATCACGTAGCCGATGCCGCGGCGCAGCTCGACGGTGTCGATGCTCTCGATGTCGCGGCCCATGACCTGGATGCGGCCCGAGGTCTTCGGCACGATGCGGTTGATCATCTTCAAGGTCGTGGTCTTGCCGCAGCCGGAAGGGCCGAGCAGCACGCAGGTCTCGCCGGTCGCGACCTCGAGGCTGACGCGGTCGACCACGGTGAGCGGCCCCGTCGGCGTGACGTAGGATTTGGTCACTTCCTCCAGGCGGATCATGTCCGGCGCGCTCCCGCCATGCCGCGCGGCGTCAGCCAGCGCTCGGCGCGGCCGAGCAGCCAGTCGGCGGCGAGCGCCAGCAGGCTCACCGCCAGCGCGCCGGTGATCACCTGGCGCGGATCGGTCTGGGTGATGCCGCCGCGGATCAAGAGGCCGAGGCCGCCGGCGCCGATATAGGCGGCGATCGCGGTGACGCCGATGTTGAGCACCACGGCGACGCGGATGCCCGCCATTACCACCGGCAGCGCGCAGGGGATCTCCACCCGCGCCAGGCGCTGCAGCCGCGTCATGCCCATGCCGTCTGCGGCCTCGCGCAGCGCCGGGTCGATGCCGGTGATCGCGGTGTAGGTGTTCTGCACGATCGGCAGCTGCGAGTAGAGGAAGACCGCGATCGCCGCCGGCAGGAAGCCGATGCCCTGGTTGATCACGGCCAGGATCGGGATCATGAAGCCGAAGAGCGCGATCGAGGGGATCGTCATGATCCCGCCGGCGAGGTTGAGCGCGAAGCCGGCGAGGCGGCGGCTCTGGGCGATCAGGATGCCGAGGGGAACGCCGGTCAGGATCGCCGCCGCCACGGCGACGCCGACGATCGACACGTGCTGGCCGGTGAGCCGCAGGATGAGCGGATAGTTCTTCGCGATATAGGCGACGATGTCCACGCAGCCCGCATCCCCTGCAAGAAGCTTCGGCCTTTGCGGCCGGTCTTTCGATCGAGTGTAGTCCAGCGCCATCGGTTTTGTTACGGGATCGCGCGCGCCTCTGCCGCCGCGTCGCATCCGGAACAGGCGCTGTCGCAAAAAGGATGATCGGCGGCCGTCGAGCGGCTAGCATCGGCCATGGCCATGGGGACCGAGGCACCC
>DATKPX010000385.1:0-2880 GCA_035523855.1 Allostellaceae bacterium | reverse complement strand
AGCCAGAAGATCACCGTCGTCCAGCCCGGCTGCAGCAGGAAGTGGAAGACGTCGGCAAACGGATTGGCGTTCATGGGGCAGCTCCGTTCTTTCTCATGCGGCCTTGCGGGTCCGGCGAATGGTCACCGGCTCCGGATGATTGCTGGCGGGCGCGACGGCGCCGATGATCGCTGCCTCCGCGTAGCCGAGGGAGCGGAGCTGCGCGAGGCAGGACTCCGCCCGCTGGCCGGGGATGCTGGCGAGCAGGCCGCCCGCGGTCTGCGGATCGAACAGCAGCGGATAGCGCGGGTCCGCCGCCGCCTGCTCGACCTCCCTGATCGCGCGCCGCAGGCGGATGTTCTGCGGCTGCAGCGAGCTGAAGATGCCCATACGGATGGTGTCGGCGGCGCCGTGCAGCAGCGGCAGCGCGTCGATATCGAGGGCGACATCGACGCCTGACGCGCGCACCATCTCCACCAGGTGGCCGAGCAGCCCGAAGCCGGTGACATCCGTGCAGGCGGTGGCGTCGTGGCCGTGAAGGCATTCCGCCGCCTGGCGGCTCGACTGCAGCATCGAGGCGAGGGCGGCATCGATCCACCGCGCCTTGGCCTGGCCGCGCATGTCCGCGGCGAACAGCGTCCCGGTGCCGAGCGGCTTGGTCAGGATCAGCCGGTCGCCCGGCTGCATGCCGCCCTTGCGCAGCAGCCGCTGCGGATCCGCATAGCCGTTGATCGCGAAGCCCAGCGACAGCTCCGCCCCCTCGCTGGTATGGCCGCCGACCAGCGCGGTGCCGGCCTCGTCCAGCACCTTGAGCGCGCCCGCCATCAGCTCGCGCAGCTGCTGCTCGATCTTCCGCTCGATGCCGTAGGGCAGCGTGGCGATGGCGAGCGCCGTCTGCGGCGTGCCGCCCATGGCGAAGATGTCGCCGAGGCTGTGATTGGCGGCGATCTGGCCGAAGAGATAGGGATCGTCGATGAAGGCGCGGAAATGGTCGACGGTATGCACCATGACCTTGCCTGGCGGCACCGCCACCACGGCGGCGTCGTCGCGCGCGTCGAGGCCGATCAGCACGTCGTCGCGCTGGTGCGGCCGGAGCTCCGCCAGGGCGTTGGCGAGCACCGTGCTGCCGACCTTGGCGCCGCAGCCGCCGCAGCGCATGGCGAAGGCGGAGATTTCCTTGATCGCCGCGCTGTCGGCGAGGCCGGGCGCCAGCGTGGCAGCGGCCGGCTCCGCCATCCTCGGCAGCTCGTTGTATTTCCGCATGAAGCGGCGGTCGATCCAGTCCTTGAGGGTCCACAGGGCGCGGCCCTCCATCGTCCAGGCGCCGCGCGAAGCGACGGCGTATTGGTCGCCGGTGCTGATGAGGCCGAGGAAATGCCGCTGCGGCCGGTAGGCCTCCAGCGCCTCGCCGACGAGCGCGCGGCGCAGGTTGCGGGCGAGCGGCGGGCCCTGGCGCACCGCGAAGACGCCGGATTTCGGCCGCGGATGCTCTCGCATCGCGGCGATGTCGCCGGCGGCGAAGACCTGCGGATGCGAGACCGAGCGGAGCGAGCTCTCGACGGCGATGAAGCCGTCGGCGTCGAGCGCGAGGCCTGACTTGGCGAGCCAGGGCGCCGCACCCGCCGCGGTCACCCAGAGGATCTCGTCGAAGGAATGGGCGGTGCCGTCGCTCGCGGTCAGTTGCCCGAACTCGACGCTCGTCACCGCCGTGCCGGCATGGACCGCCACGGCGCGCTCGGCGAGCACGCGGCGGAAGATGGCGCGCACCCGCGGATTGTGGGTGGGCAGGATGTCGGCGCTGTCGGTGAAGAGATGGAACTCGAGGCGATCGGCGCTGCGCCCCTGGGCTGCGAGCAGACGCCGCAGCCGATACTGGGCCGCGAGCGCGAGCTCGACGCCGCCGGCGCCGCCGCCCACCACCGCGATCCGCGCGCCGTCGCGCGCCAGCACGCGGTCGGCGAGCGCCTGCCAGCGGTCGAGGAAGCGGCTGATCGGCTTCACCGGCACGACGGCGCCGGTGGCGCCGGGAACATCCTCCGTGCGCGGCGTCGAGCCGATGTTGATCGACAGCAGGTCGTAGGGAACCGGCGGGCGGCTGCGGCAGAAGACGCGCTGGCCCTCGGGATCGATGCCGGTGACCTCGTCGTGGAAGAAGCGGGCATTGGCGAAGCGGGCGAGCGGCCCGAGGTCGATATGCGCCTCGTCGAACCCGTAATGGCCGGCGATGAGACCGGGCAGCATGCCGGAATAAGGCGTGTGGTTCTCGCGGCAGATCAGCGTGAGGCGGACGCCTGGCAGCGGCTTCATGCCGAAGCGCTTCAGCACCGCCACATGGCTGTGGCCGCCGCCGACCAGCACCAGGTCCTTCACGACGGGGGGCTGGCCGCTCTGCATCATCGGCTCGCGCCCGCTGAAGCGGAGTGACGGGTGTCCGCGCGGCTTTCGAGCGCGACCCGCGCGAGGGTGAGGCAGATGCGGACGCTCGCCTTCACCGTGCCGGATACGCTGCCGGCGACCTTGGAGGCGCCGCCGATGCGGCGCCGGTGCGCGACGGGGATCTCCAGGATGCGCAGGCCCATCCGCGCGGCGCGCATCTGCATCTCCAGGTTCCAGCCATAAGTCATCTCGCGCATGCCGAGGCGCATCAGGATATCGCGGCGGATGGCGCGGAAGGCGCACATGTCCGTGTAGCGCACGCCATAGAGCAGGCGCATCGCCGCGCCCGCGCCGTAGCCGGCAAGGATCTGGTGGACGCTCATGCTGCCGCCCTCGCGCTCGCCGCGGGTGCGCGAGCCGATGACGAAGTCGTGGGTCGCGGCGAGAATCGGCGCCAGCAGCGTCGGGATCAGCTCCGGGCAGTCGCTGCCGTCGCCGTCGAGGAAGACGAGGACATCGCATCCT
>DATKPX010000384.1:0-5826 GCA_035523855.1 Allostellaceae bacterium | reverse complement strand
CGTAGGCTCCGCCAGGAAGATGCCCCAGCGATAGTCCGGCATGCGGAGCGTGCCGTATGTCGCCCAGCCCTTGGCGTCGACCGAGGTGGCGGTGCGCAGATAGACGTCGGCCGCGGCGAAATCCGAGGGTCCCATCTCGCGCCACCAGTCGAGGAAGCGCGGCTGCCACTGCTCCAGCGCCCGCTGCAGGGTGCGGTTCTCGCCGAGATCGACGTTGTTGGGGATGCGCTCCTGATAATCGATCGCCATCAGATCCTCTCCCAGTTGAAGCTCGGCTTCGATCCGGTGCCGAAGAGCTTGAGCGCGCCCTTCTCGCCGACGGCGTTCGGCCGATTGAAGATCCAGTTCTGCCAGGCGGAGAGCCGGGCAAAGATCCGCGTCTCCATCGTCTCCGGCCCGGCGAAGCGCAGGCTCGCCTCCAGGCCGGTGAGCGCGTCCGGCGACAGGCTCGCGCGCTCCTCGACGGCGAGGCGGATCTCGTCCTCCCAGTCGAGCTCGTCCGGCGCCACCGTGACGAGGCCGAGACTCATGGCCGCCTGGGCGTCGAGCGCCTCGCCGCGGCGTTTCTCCAGCGCCGCAAGGGGTGCTGCCTCACCGGAAAACCGCGTCCAGAGCCGCGTCTTGCCGTTGACCATCTCCAGGCCTCCGAGATTGGCGGCAGAGAGCGCGAGTCTCGGCGCGTCGTTGTCGCCCTCGGCGAGATCCAGCATGTAGCTGCGGTCGGCGGCGAGCGCCAGTTCGAGGAGGGTGCCGGCGAAGCAGGACTGCCGCTCGACGACGGCGAAGAAGCTGCGCGAGGAGACGTCGAGCCGCGCCAGCGTGCGGCGCAGATACCCCCTCACCTCGCGCACGAACCAGTGGCGGGCATGGGCGAGCATGATCTCATCGCTCGCCAGCACCGCCTCGATCGAGCCGCGCGTCTTCAGCAGCAGTGTGCCGAGCTCGCTCTCGTTCGTTCGGAGCATGAGGATTGCATCGTCAAGCTCGCGCGCCATGGCGAGCGGCCACCACTGGGCGCCCTGGGCCAGGACGCCGGCGAGGTCGCGCGGCTGATCGGGACCGGGGCCGGCGACGGTGAGGGTGGCGACGCGCCGCTCGCGGTCGAAGGCGACCTCCACGTGGTCATAGCGATAGCCTCGCGCATCGACGCGGCGCTGCAGCGGCGTCAGCGTGACGCCGGCGGCATCCGCCGGCCGGTCGCTCGTCTCTGTCAACGCCTCGACGCGGGCGCGGACCGCCTCGGCGAATTTCTGCGGCGGCGCCGAGAAATCGACGAGGCGCCAGGCTTTGGCGCGCTCGGCGCGCACGCCCTCGGCGGTGGTGCAGAAGACGTCCGCGAGGTCGCGGCGCACCCGGCGCTTGTCGATGAGGCGGGTGAGGCCGCCGGTGCCCGGCAGCACGCCCAGCAGCGGCACTTCCGGCAGGCTCACGGTGGAGGAGCGGTCGTCAATGAGACCGATCTCGTCGCAGGCGAGCGCCAGCTCGTAGCCGCCGCCGGCGGTGATGCCGTTGAGCGCGGCGATGAACTTGAGGCCGGAATGCCGGCTCGAATCCTCGATGCCGTTCCGCGTCTCGTTGGTGAATTTGCAGAAGTTCACCTTCCAGGCATGGCTCGAGGTGCCCAGCATGTAGATGTTGGCACCGGCGCAGAACATCCGTTCCTTGCCGCTGGTGAAGACGACGACGCGCACCGCCGGATGCTCGAAGCGGATGCGGTTCAAGGCATCGCTGAGCTCGATGTCGACGCCGAGGTCGTAGGAGTTGAGCTTGAGCTTGTAGCCCGGCACCAGCCCGCCGTCCTCGGCGACGTCGAGGGTGAGCGTGGCGACCGTGCGCTCCACCGTGAGCTTCCAGTGCTTGTAGCGAGTGGGATCGGTGTCGAAGGTGATCATCGATAGCTTCCTGCAATGCTGCACAGCGATCCCGCGTCCTTCGACGCGCTCCGCTTGCTCAGGATGAGGATCTTTCTTTTCGGCATCACCAACCCGCCTCATCCTGGGCAAGCGACCAGAGGGAGCGTGTCGAAGGACGCAACGCTGCCCGCCACACCCTCATGCCGCCGTCCCGCCGACAGCGACCTTGAGGGCGCGGAGCGCGGCGTCGACGGTCTTGCGGCTGGTGTCGATGGTGGTGTCGGCCTTGGCGTAGAGCGCCGAGCGGTTGTCGAGGATGCGGCGGAGATCCTCCATCGCCGCCTCGTTGTCGGCCATCGGGCGGAAATCGCCCTGGGCCATCACCCGGCTCATATGCTCCTCGGGCCGCGCCGTCAGCCACACGGTGAAGCAGGCGGAGAGCAGCAGGTCGAAAGTGCCGGCCTCGGAGACCAGGCTGCCGCCGGTGGCGATCACCGCATGCTCGTGGCTCTCGATCACGCTCTCGAGGGCGCGCCGCTCGTATCGGCGATAGGCGCTCTGGCCATAGAGGTCGAAGAGGGCGGCGAGGCTCATGCCGGAGAGGCGCTCGATTTCGCGGTCGAGCTCGACGAAGGGGACGTCGAGATCCTTGGCGAGGCGGGCGCCCAGGGTCGATTTGCCGGCACCGCGCAGGCCGATGAGGGCGATGCGATGGCGCCGCTCGCGCTCCACCGCGGCGCCGAACTTCTCCGTCAGCAGCTTCCTTGCCTCGGCCAGCGCCGCCGGCTGCAGGCGGGCGAGGGATTGCACCAGCAGGGTGAACTCGACCGGCTGCTCCGGCTCGTCGCGCACGAGATCGGCGAGCGGCAGTCCCATGGCCTGGGCCACCTGGCGCAGCAGGATGATCGAGATGTTGCCCTGGCCGCCCTCGAGCTGGGCCAGATAGCGCTCGGAGACGCCGGAATCCCGGGCCAGGATCTTGCGCGTCATGCCGCGCCGGGCGCGGGCGGCGCGGATGCGCTCGCCGAGCTGGGCGAGGTAGGCGGCCTCGCCGGCCTCCGCCTCGCGTTTCGCAGCCGGATTTGCCGCTGCTGCCATGCCGGGCGTCTCCCTCTGATGGGCTGGAGAGTGTGTATTATCATGCTTGCGACGAACAAAACATGCATTATAGTGACTTTCAGGCTGCGGTCCAGGCCTCGCGCGGCGGAGATTACCCCTTGAGCCAATTGACCATTCTGGTCGGGACGATGACCGGCACGGCGGAGCTGGTCGCGGACGAGGTGAAAGACGCCCTCGCCGGCGAGGGTGCCACGGTGGAGATCCTGCCGATGGACCGGCTGACGCCGGAGGCGTTCCAGCGGCCGGGCCGCTTCCTGGTCTGCACCTCCACCTACGGCCAGGGCGACGTGCCCGACAACGCGCGCGACTTCTTTGCGGCGCTGGAGGCGGCGCGGCCCGGGCTCGCTCACGTGGAGTACGGCGTCATCGCGCTGGGCGATCACACCTACGCCCAGACCTTCTGCTTCGGCGGCAAGCGCTTCGATCAGCTGCTGGCGTCGCTCGGCGCCCGCCGGCACGGCGACATCCTCCTGCATGACGCCAGCGCCGGCACCATTCCCGAGGAGGTCGCGGTGGAATGGGCGCGCGCGTGGTTCAGCGGCCTGGGCTCCTGCTCCGCGGCGGCGTGACGGCGCTTGAAATCAGGCGGTGCGTTCGTCCGTTATGAAGGCGTGCTGACCGTCTCGAGTTCCCAGCCGACCCCTTTCCCAACCCTGGCCCTCAGGGGGGAAGGGCCACGCCCTTCGGCCGCATGACCCGCCGCAACAACTTCGACGTTCTGCGCCTGCTGGCGGCGACGGCGGTGATCTTCTCGCACGCCATCTTCCTCTCCACCGGGCGGCTCGACAGCGAGCCGCTGATGCGGCTCACCGGCGGCCAGACCAACCTCGGCGTGATCGGCGTTTTCGTCTTCTTCGTCATCTCGGGCTATCTGGTGACCCAGAGCTGGGAGCAGACCGGCTCGCTGCCGCGCTACCTCGCCAAGCGCGCGCTCCGCATCTACCCCGGCCTCGCCGGCTGCATCCTGGTGCTGACCTTCGGACTCGGGCCGCTGGTGAGCAGCCTCGCGCCGGCGGACTATGTCAGCGCCTACGGCACCTGGGACTTCCTGATCGCCAATCTCCTGGTCAACACCGATCATAACAGCCTGCCTGGCGTCTGGTTCACCGGCGGGGCTATCGGCGACATCGTCAACGGCCCGCTCTGGAGCCTGCCGGTGGAGATGGTGATGTACCTGCTGGTGGCCGGGCTCGGCTCGCTGCGCCTGCTGCGGCTTTGGGTCTTCGCCCTGCTGGTCGCTATCGGCATGGTCTGCCTCTGGTTCGACACCGCGACCTATTTCGAGTTCATCGGCAGCGTCGGCTGGATGCTCGCCTTCTTCGTGACGGGCATGGTGCTCTACAAGCTCAGGGATCGCGGCATCTTCGCCGGGCGCCTCGCCCTGCTGGCGCTCGCCGGCCTTGTGCTCAGTGCCCCGCTCGGCGCCGTCATCCTGCTGTTCCCGCTCTTCGGCGGCTACCTCGTGCTCTACCTGGCGCTCCACCCGGCGCTGCCCGTGATTCCGGCGGCGCGCTTCGGCGATCTCTCCTACGGCCTCTACATCTACGGCTGGCCGGTGGAGCAGACGCTGCTCTATCTGCGTCCGGACATGGCATGGCCGGTCCTCTTCATGATCGCGCTGCCGGTCACGGCGGCAGTGGCGTTCCTGTCCTGGCATCTGGTGGAGAAGCGGGCGCTTGCCTGGAAGCCGCGCGGCCCGCTGCCATCGCTGGCGCCTGCGCGCGCCTGAGCCGCGCCGCCAGCACCGCAAGCCAGAACCCGCCGGCCGCGAGCAGCGCGCCCGCCATCGCCGCCCCCAGCACGGCATCGTCGCCGGCGAGACTCCAGATCGCCGCCGCGCCCAGCGGCGCCGCACCCTTGGCGAGGTTGATCGGCAACGCCAACGCGCCGTTGATGGCGCCATAGCCCTCGCGCCACAGCAGGTCCGGCACCGCGGTGCCGCGCAGGATGGTGACGATGCCGTTGCCGCCGCCATAGAGGGCGGCGAAGACGAAGAGCGCCGCCTGCGACGACGGCAGCGCAATCAGCACCAGCACCGAGAGCGGAAACATCGCCAGGGCGAGTCCGCCGGCGACCGCGGTCGAGAGGCCGCGGCGGAACGCCAGCAGCGCGATCCGGCCGGCGACCTGCGCCGGCCCGACGACGGCGAGCGCGCCGACGATGATCGCGCTCGCGTGGCCGCGCGCCAGCAGCAGCGGCACCAGATGGAAGGTCAGCGCCAGGAACGCCGCGTAATAGGCGGTGAATGAGACCGCGAGGCACCAGAACACTGGCTCACGCAGCGCGCGTCGGAGCGCGCCGGACTCGCCAGCGGGATCGCTGGCCGCCGCCTCCGACACCGCGCCCGGCTCGCGGTCGCGCAGCAGCAGGCCGTGCACCGGCAGCGAGATCGCAAGATTGCAGAGCGACAGCGCCAGCAGCGCGGATCGCCAACCCCACCAGTCGATGAAGAGCTGCGTCATCGGGATGAACACCGTGCTGGCGAAGCCGCCGATGAGGGTGAGGGCGGTGATCCGGGTGCGGAAGCCCTCGGGGAAGCGACGGGTGAGCACGACGAAGACGGGATCGTAGAGCGTCGTCGCCAGCGCGAGGCTGAGCGCGAGCCAGAGGCCGTAGAACTGCCAGAGCCGGTCGACCATGGACCAGAGCGCCAGCATCGCGGCGCCCAGCAGCGATCCCGCCGTCATCACCAGGCGGCCGCCGCGGCGGTCGATCCAGGCGCCGACCGGATAGGCCCAGAGGCCGGAAGCGAGCAGGCCCAGCGACAGCGCGCCGTTGAGGTCGAGGCGCGACCAGCCGAGCTCGCGCTCCATCGGCACCACGAAGAGCGAGAATTCGTAATAGACCGAGCCCC
>DATKPX010000383.1:0-2272 GCA_035523855.1 Allostellaceae bacterium | reverse complement strand
CGCGGCCGACCGGCTGCTGCGCGACGCCCGTGGCTTCGGCCACAACGACTTCAAGATCGACCTCGCGCGCCGCGCCATCATCCGCACGCTGGCCCAGGCGGCGAGTGGCACGCCGCAATCGCAATCCGACAAGAGGATCCGGTAAGCGCCATGGCAGCCTATATCGGCACCCCCACATCCCGCGTCGACGGCCGCGCCAAGGTCACCGGCGCCGCCAAATATGCCGGAGAGTTCAACCAGCCCGGCCTCGCCTATGGCAGCCTCGTGACCGCGACCATCGCCAAGGGCCGCATCCGTCGCATCGATGCCGGCGCGGCGCTCGCCGTTCCCGGCGTGATCGAGGTGCTGACGCACCAGAACCGCCCGCCGATGGCGGAGCGCGACGAGGCGCACAAGGACGAGGTGGCGCCGGACGGCTCGCCGTTCCGGCCGCTCTTCAACGACCGGATCCTGTTCAACGGCCAGCCCATCGGCCTGGTGCTGGCGGAGGATTGGGAGACCGCCCGCTTCGCCGCCACGCTGGTTCGCGTCGAGTACGAGGCGCAGCCGCACATGACCGATCTCCACGCGCGGCGCGACAAGGCGGTCGCGCTCGCGGAGGATACCTTCGCCCTGACGCCGGCGAAGCCGCGCGGCGAGGCGGAGAAGGCTTTCGCCGCGGCCGAGATCCGCCATGAGGCCGAATATTTCTCGCCGGTCGAGCACCACAACCCGATGGAGCCTTACGCCACCACGGTGATCTGGGAGGGCGGCGGCAAGCTGCGGGTCTACGACAAGACCCAAGGCGTGCAGAACGTGCAGCGCTATCTCTGCGGCGTCTTCGGCATGAAGCCGGAGGATCTGCGCGTGACGACCCCCTATGTCGGCGGCGCCTTCGGCAGCGGTCTGCGCCCGCAGCATAACGCCGCCATCGCGGTCCTGGCAGCCAAGGCGCTGCAGCGCTCGGTGCGTCTGGTGCTGAGCCGGCAGCAGATGTACTCGCTGGGCTACCGCCCCGCCACCATCCAGCGCATCGCCCTCGGCGCCCGGCGCGACGGATCCCTCGACGCGGTCACCCACGAGGCAATTGGCATGACGTCGGCCTTCGAGGATTTCGCCCGCAAGGACACGATCTGGTCGGGCGTGCTCTACAAGTCCGCCACCGCGCGATATACCCATCGGCTGGCGAAGCTCGACGTCGCGACACCCTGCGACATGCGGGCGCCAGGCGCCGCTTCCGGGGTCTTTGGCCTCGAATGCGCCATGGACGAGCTTGCGGTCGCGCTCGACCTTGATCCCGTCGAGCTGCGGCGCCGCGCCTATTCCGAGCGCGACCAGAACGACGGCTCGGCCTTCAGCAGCAAGCAGCTGATGGAATGCTATCGCCAAGGCGCCGAGTCCTTCGGCTGGAGCAAGCGCAACCCCGCGCCGCGCTCCATGCGCGACGGCAAGGAGCTCGTCGGCTGGGGCATGGCGACCGGCATCTGGGAGGCGCTGGAGATCCCGATGGCGGTCCGCATCGTGCTCACCGCCAACGGCCATGCCGAGGTCGCCTGCGGCACCATGGATATCGGTACCGGCACCTACACGATCATGGCGCAGGTCGCCGCCGACATGCTCGGCCTGCCGCTGGAGAACGTCAGCGTGAAGCTCGGCGACAGTGCGCTGCCCCGCTCACCCGTCGAGGGCGGCTCCTGGACTGCGGCTTCGGTCGCGAGCGCGATCCAGCTTGCCGCCGGGGCGATCCGCGGCGAGCTGCTGCGCCACGCCAAGGACATGCCGGCCTCGCCCCTCGCCGGGCTCAGGCCGGAGGACGTCACGCTTGCCGGCGGCACCATCGCGAGCCGGCAGGATCCCCGCCGCGCCGTCTCCATCGCCGAGGCGATGCGCCACGGCGGCATCGATCGGCTGGAGCAGGAGAAAACCTTCGAGCCGAAGCGCAGCGGACACGCGCAGAACACCCATTCCGCCGTCTTCGCCGAGGTGAAGGTGGACGACGAGATCGGCATCATCCGCGTCACCCGCCTGGTGAGCGCGGTCGCCGCCGGCCGCATCCTCAACACCAAGACCGCGCGCAGCCAGATCATCGGCAGCCTGATCTGGGGCATCGGCATGGCGCTCCACGAGGAGACGCTGATCGATCACCGCTACGGGCGCATCATGAACGCCGACATCGCCGAGTACCACGTGCCCGTCAACGCCGACGTGCATGATATCGAGGTGATCTTCGTCGACGAGCCCGACGACAAGATCAACCCGCTCGGCATCAAGGGGGTCGGCGAGATCGGCATCG
>DATKPX010000382.1:0-8939 GCA_035523855.1 Allostellaceae bacterium | reverse complement strand
GCCGGGGGAGTGAAGCGGTGCGGCCAGGGCCTGTCAATGCCGCGCCAGATTTGGCTTGTGGCCCCGCTCCCGGTTGGGTTCGATAGTGACCCGATGGCCGATCGTAGAGATCTCCGGAGCGCGCAGGCGTGATCCTCACTTTTGCCGTCGCGATGGTCGCGGTGGCCGCGGCTCTCCTATTTCAAGCACGCGTTTCGGCCAAAAATCGAAACCATAAGAGCTATTGGGCCAATCTGGCTGCCGGTGTCGTCCTGCTGGTCGGCGCCGGGGGCGTCGCGTGGATCGGAATTCTTCATCCGACCTTGTTCCTGCCGCGCCCGGAGGCGAACTGCACTTGGGGACTCGGAGCTGCCGCCGATAGCTGCGGCCACAGCACCTCGAGGATACCCGATATGTCGACGAACTAAGGCACACCCCGGGTTGGCGAGCAAAGTTGACCGCTGCCGGCCCTGCCGGTATGGTCTCGCCACCATGACGCAGACTGACCATACCCTGCGGGCGCTTCGACTTAGGGCCCCGGCTCTCATTGAGGGCCGGGAGATCGTTTTTGCCCCTATGCGCGCCGACCGGGATGCTGCGTCAGATGTCCTTCGCCAAGCCTAGATCCGCCGTCTCTATCGCGATCGTCCGTGCTCCGGGGCCTGCGGCCCGCGGAAACGGGGCTTGCCGCATCCGGCCGGGCCGCTCCATCGCTGACCGCTGCTAGTTCGGAGAGCCCCCCATGTCCGTCATGCCTCATCACAAGTACCGAGCCTTCGCGCCGATCAAGCTGACCGACCGCCAATGGCCGACGCGCAGCATCGAGAAGGCGCCGATCTGGTGCAGCGTCGACCTTCGCGACGGCAACCAGGCCCTGGTCGAGCCGATGGACCGCCACAAGAAGCTCAAATTCTTCGAGCACCTGGTGAAGCTGGGATTCAAGGAGATCGAGGTGGGATTCCCCGCCGCCTCGGACACCGAGTTCGACTTCATCCGCCACATCATCGACGAGCAACTGATCCCCGATGACGTCACCATACAGGTGCTGACCCAGGCGCGCGAGCCGCTGATCCGCCGCACCATGGATTCGATCAAGGGCGCAAAGCACGCGATCCTGCACCTCTACAACTCGACCTCGACCCTGCAGCGCCGCGTCGTCTTCGACATGGACCGCGGCGGCATCAAGGAGATCGCCATCGAGGGAACGAAGCTGGTGAAGCAGCTGGCGCCGGAGGTCGAGGCCACCGGCACCGATCTCCGCTTCCAGTATTCGCCGGAGAGCTTCACCGGCACCGAGCTCGACTACGCGCTCGAGGTCTGCCACGCGGTGATGGATGTCTGGAAACCCAGCAAGAAGAAGCCGATCATCTTCAACCTGCCGGCCACCGTGGAGATGGCGTCGCCCAACGTCTACGCCGACCAGATCGAGTGGATGCACCGGAATTTCAAAGACCGCGAGAAGATCATCCTGAGCCTGCATCCGCACAACGACCGCGGCACCGGCGTCGCCGCCGCCGAGCTCGGGGTGATGGCAGGCGCCGACCGCATCGAGGGCACCCTCTTCGGCAACGGCGAGCGCACCGGCAATGTCGACGTGGTGACGCTGGCGCTCAATCTCTTCAGCCAGGGCGTCGACCCCCGCCTCGATTTCAGCGACATCAACGCCTCGATCGAGGTGGCGGAATACTGCAACCAGCTGCCGGTGCACGAGCGGCATCCCTATGCGGGCGAGCTGGTCTACACCGCCTTCTCGGGCTCGCATCAGGATGCGATCAAGAAGGGCATGACCGCGCTCGCCAAGAGCAACAGCGGCGAGTGGGAGGTGCCCTACCTGCCGATCGATCCCAAGGATCTGGGCCGCAGCTACGAGGCGATCATCCGCGTCAACAGCCAGTCGGGGAAAGGCGGCGTCGCCTACATCCTGCACGCGGAGCACGGCATCGACCTGCCGCGCGACCTGCAGGTGGAGTTCAGCGGCATCATCCAGGCGATCGCGGATTCAAGCGGCAAGGAGATCGTCGCCGACGAGATCTGGCGCCAATTCCAGGCGACCTACCTCGAGGCGAACGGCCCCTACCGGCTGGTGGACTATCAACTTCGCTCCGATACGCACGCCAGCGAGCTCATCATCTGCAGCGCCGAAATCGAGGCCGGCGGCAAGCGCAAGCGCATCGAAGGACGCGGCAACGGCCCGATCGATGCCTTCATCCACGCGCTCGCCGGCGAAGGCGTGAAGATCGGCGTCGTCGACTATCACCAGGACGCGGTTGGCCGCGGCTCCGACGTGCAGGCGGTCTGCTTCATGCGCTGCAACGACGGCAACAGCCGCGAGCGGTTCGGCGTGGGCTTCCACGCCAACACCATCACCGCCTCGCTGCGCGCCATCGTCAGCGCGGCGAACCGGCTGGCGGTCGATAAGCCGAATTGAGTGGCGGCCGCCGCTCAGGCGGTGCCGCGCGGCGGCATGACGGCGAGCTCCTCCGCCGAGATGGCGGAGGCGACCTCGCGCATCGGCACCTGCACCACCGCACCGCGCCGGTAGTCGGGGTCCGCCAGCGCGCGGTTCACCGCGATGATGGCGATGCTGATGGTGTTGCCGTCGTGCCGGCCGAGAAAGCGCGCCATGACGGCGAGCTCCGTCACCAGCCGGTCGCGGACGTCGATGCCCTGGAGCTGCATGCGGTCGATCACGCCGTCGAGGCCGTCATAGAAGCGGCGCGCCGTCTGCTCGATGGCGGCGGGCTTCGGGATGTAGCGCAGCTCGGTCGCCGCCGGCTTCACTACCTCGGCGATCTCCAGCGACCAGGTGCGGACCGCCTCGAGATAAACCGAGATGTGGCGGCTGTGATGGCGATGCGCGATCGCCGCGATGCTGGTGGCGAGCACGGCGAGGCGCTCCTCGTCGGCGAGCGCCTGCGCCTCGAACTCGGCGACGACGTCGCGCAGCCGATCCTCGGTCTCAGGCCCGACCGCGGCCAGCGCGGTGTCGATTGTTTCAGCCAAGGATGTCATCGCGATTACCCCCGCAACCACTCCCCGAAACCACCCCTAAAATCGTTCCGGAAATGTCGTCCACCTCCCTTAAGAAATGCTTGTCGCGCGGGGCCCCTGTCTGTGACCAATCGCACAGCTTCGCCGCAGAATTCCGCCGCCCTGCCGGGATGGTCGAAAAGCCCGCGAATCAGCGCCACTTACTCGCTATTTCGTCAATTATGGATGCATTAACCGACGCCGGGAGATGATGGGGAAACGCGGATGGGGATCGCGCGCGTCGCGCGGTCATGCGCCAGTGAGGAGAGCAGACCATGAGCGACATGCCGAATGTGCTTGTCGACCGGAACCTCGAGACGACGACGACGATCTCCTTGCGTCGCGAGCCCGCGTGCTTCGCCTTCCTGTGCAGCCAGGCCGCCTCGGCGCCGCTGCCCATCGACTCGATCAATCTCGATCTCGCCTCGGTCGACTACTACGCCGGCCGCGCCTCGATCTGGACCACGCTGGAGATCCGCTCCGCCGCGACCTCCGACGAGCCCACCGCGATCCTCGGCTTCGACGAGAGCTTCCTGCGCCCGTTCACCCGCGCGGTGATCGAGGCCTCCACCACCCGCGCCGCCTACCGCATGCTGATCCGCCCCGCCAGCGATGAGTCGCCGCGCTACCGGGTGGTCGAGTATGTGAGCGGACCGGGCGTCCCCCTGCAGGAGCTGCTGATCTCTCCGCAGGACCAGGTGCTGCTGATCGCGATGTCCGGCACCGAGGGCGGCGAGGAGACCCTGTTCCAGCTGCCGCGCAGCGACAGCTTCCTGCGCGCCTTCGTCAAGATGACGCACCAGGCCGATCAGGTGCTGCGCACCACGCTGGCCGAGAGCGAGCGCCTGGCCCGCCGGCGCGAGCTGCCGGCGCCCGAGGACAAGCCCGCCACCTGAGCTAGAGACCGGGGAGCCTCGGCGGCTCCTTCGGATCGCGGTAGCTCACCGTCCCCGCCTCGACTGCGGCGCCAGGCGTGAGATGCGCCGGGTCCACCTTGTCCGGTCCCAGGATGTGGCGCACCTCGACACCTGCCGCCAGCAGGTAATCCGTCACGATGCGGCGGTGGCAGCGCCACCAGACCGCCTCCGCGCACATGATGGCGACCCGGTGGTCGCGCGCCAGCGCCAGGAGGGCCTCGAAGCCCGCCCTGAACTCCGGCGTCTCCGCATAGGCCGCATAGGCGCGGAACGCCTTCTCGCGCCAGAGCGTATGCCGCGAGGGCGTCTTCGGGTCGGCGCCGTCCCGGCGGCCGCCCAGCGCCGCCATGTGCCGATAGGCGATATCGTGCGGGGCGAGCGCCGGCTCCAGCGCCTCGGCATTGAACTGCGGGTTGGTGCGCGAGCGCGGAAACCGCCGGATATCCGCGAGAAGATCGATCTCCGCCGCCTGCAGCAGCGCCAGCAGCTCGGCGAAGCTCCGCGTCGAGTGGCCGATGGTGTGCGCGATCATCGCGCCATGGTGCCGCAGCCAGTCTGCCGGCGAAAGCCCGGTCAACCTCGCATCGGGGCCGGATCTAGTGCCTGCCGGCCTGGACGGGTGGACACGGCACGGAACCATACGAGCAGAAAACGCAACAATCGTCCGGTTTCGGCCGCAGGCGCGCGCCGCAGCCCGTGCATTCATAGAAAAACCAGCAGGCGTCCGCGGGCATCAGCTCTGCTTTTTTGGCGCCACAGAGCGGACAGGTGATGATCGAGCAGGTCTGGCTCATGCACTCTCGTTCAGGCGCTGACCAGAGAAAGGTCGCTTGGCATCATCGCACCGTCTGCTCCCAGGCGCAAAGCGGCCACTGCGAGCGGCAGCGGCTCCATCGTCGCCGGGCGCTCGCGCCGCCGACACCGATAGGCATGGCCGGGCTGCGTTGCTAGAGTGCCGTCGTTTTGGCACCAGCCCGTGAGGAGCATCATGAGCGGCATCGCGCTCGAGTTCGGCATGCAATTCTTTCCCGATGTCGGACCGGCGCAGAAATCCGCGGCGCAGTATTTTGATGAGTCGCTGCGCCTCGTCGATTTCTGCGACCCCTATGGCTGGGGCCATGTGCGGACGGTGGAGCATTACTTCCACCCCTATGGCGGCTACTCGCCCAATCCCATCGTGTTCCTCGCGGCGGCCTCGCAACGCGCCAAGAAGTCGCGGCTGATCACCGGAGCGGTGCTGCCGATCTTCAACAACCCGCTGAAGCTCGCCGGCGAGATCGCCATGCTGGACGCGATCTCCGGCGGCCGCATCGAAGTGGGATTCGCCCGCGCCTTCCTGCCGCACGAATTCGCGCGCTTCGGCGTCAGCGTCAACCAGAGCAAGGCACGCTTCGCCGAGGGCATGGAGCAGGTGCGGCGCCTGCTCGAGGAAGAGGAGGTCGCGTCGGACGGCGAGTTCCACCGCTTTCCGCCGACCACCTCGCTGCCGCGCCCGACCCAGCGCCCGCGGCCGCAATTCTGGGTGGCGGCGATCGCGACGCCGGAGAGCTTCGACAACGCCGGCAAGCACGGCCACTGGATCATGGCGATCCCGATGGCGGGCGGCGCCATGGCGGAACTGATCGGCCGCTATCGCGAGGCCTGGCGCTCGGCCGGCCACAAGGGACAGGGCCGCGTCATGCTGGCCTTCCACATGCTCTGCCATGGGGACCGGCAGGAGGCGGCGGCGATCGCGCGGGCGCCGCTCAACGGCTATCTCCGCTCCCTCGTCGAAGCCGCCTCCGACTGGACGGCCGGCATGTCGTCGGCGGACTACCCCGGCTACGACAAGATCATCGCCGGCCTTGCCAAGGAGACCTTCGAGAGCCAGGTGGCGAGCGGCGGCGCCTGGGTGGGCACGCCCGGCGACATCATCGAGCAGGCGACCGATTATCACCGCAAGGTCGGCGGCTTCGAGAGCGCCTCGCTGCAGGTCAACTTCAACACCGTCCCCTACGAAGCGGCCGCGAGCTCGGTTCGCCTCTTCAGCGAGAAGGTGATGCCGCGGTTTGCGGCGGCATGACGATATCCGTCGGAGTTCTTGGCTCACCCCCCTCTCAACCCTCCCCCTCAAGGGCGAAGGGACGATAAGCTCATACTTCTCGAATCTCCTCCCCTTGAGGGGAGGGTCAGGGTGAGGGGTCAAGCAGGACTCATGAGTGCCGTCATCGGCACGACGCCGGAGCGAGCATGAGGCGCGGAGTCCTCGTCGCGCTCCTCGTGCTCCTGCTGAGCAGCTCCGCCGCCTTCGCCCGCGAGCGGCTGGCGATCGGCATCAGCCAGTTTCCGCCGACCCTCAATCCCGTGCTCGACGAGACCCTCGCCAAGGCCTACGTGCTCGGCATGGCGCGGCGGCCGATCACCGCCTACGACGCCAGCTGGCAGCTCGTCTGCATGCTCTGCACGAAGCTGCCGAGCTTCGAGAACGGGCTCGCCGAGCGCGTGGGCTTGCCGGACGGCAAGGAAGGCGTGCGGCTCACCTATACGCTGCAGCCCGGCGCCACCTGGGGCGACGGCGTGCCGGTCACCACCGAGGATGTACTCTTCACCTATGAGGTCGGGCGCGATCCGCTCGCCGGCGTCAACAACGGCGAGCTCTATCGCCGCATCGTCAAGATCGAGGCGAAGGACGCCAAGACCTTCACGGTGACGCAGAACCGCGTCGACTATCAGTACCAGGCGCTTCCCGACTTCGACGTGCTGCCGGCGCATCTGGAGCGCGCGGCTTTCGCCGGCGACCCGCGCAGCTACCGATTCCACACGCTCTACGACACCGACCCCACCAATCCCGGCCTCTATTTCGGCCCCTACCGCGTGAGCGAGCTGGTGCCGGGCAACCGCGTGGTGCTGGCGCGCAATCCCACCTGGTGGGGCAAGCCGCCGGCCTTCGACCGCGTCGTCGTCTCCGTCGTCGAGAACACCGCGGCGCTGGAGGCGAATCTGCTCTCGGGCGGCATCGACATGATCGCCGGCGAGTTCAGCCCGATCGCCGTCGACCAGGCGCTTGCCTTCGAGGCGCGCCATCCCGGCCGCTTCACCGTGCTGGTGAAGCCCGGCCTCAACTTCGAGCACGTCGCAACGAATCTCGACAATCCCATCCTCGCCGATCTCCGCGTCCGCCAGGCGCTGCTCTCCGCCATCGACCGCAAGGGCATCAGCGCGGAGATCTTCGCCGGGAAGCAGCCGGTCGCCGACACCTTCGTGCATCCGCTCGACTGGGTGCACACGGACGACGTCCGCCATTATCCCTACGATCCCGCGGCGGCGCGGGCGCTGCTGGACGCCGCCGGCTGGCACCCCGGCGCCGACGGCATCCGCGTCAACGCCCGGGGCGAGCGGCTCTCCCTCGATCTCTCGACCACCTCGGGCAATCGCGGCCGCGAGCTCATGGAGCAGATCCTGCAGAGCGAGTGGCGCCAGGTCGGCGTCGAGGTGCATCTCCGCAATCAGCCGGCGCGCGTGCTGTTCGGCGACACGCTCCGCGAGCGCCAATTCGACATGAGCCTCTTCGCCTGGATAAGCGCGCCGGAGAACGTGCCGCGCAGCACCCTCTTCTCCGACGAGATCCCCACATCCGCCAATGGCTATGCCGGGCAGAACCTGATCGGCTACCGCAATCCCGAGGCGGATCGCCTCATCGCGGCGATCGAGCTCACCCTCGACCGCGACAAGCGCGCCGAGCTCTGGCATCAGCTGCAGCGGCTCTACGCGGAGACCTTGCCGGAGCTGCCGCTGTTCTTCCGCGCCGACGCCTCGATCCTGCCGCGCTGGCTCGAGGGCGTGACGCCCACCGGCCACCTCTATCTCAGCACGCTCTGGATCGAGGACTGGCGCGACGCGGGCGCGCCGAGCAACTAGCGATGACCTCCTACATCCTCCGCCGCCTCGCGGAATCGCTGATCGTGCTGGCGGTGATGTCCTTCGTCATCTACGGCCTGATCGGCTTGATGCCGGGCGATCCCATCGATCTCATGCTGGGCGCCGATCCGCATCTCACCGCCGCCGACGTGGCGCGGCTCAAGGCGCTGATGGGCATCGACCAGCCGCTCCTCAAGCGTTACGGCGCCTGGGCGGCGGCGGCGCTCCGCGGCGATTTCGGCTATTCGCGCCTCTATGTCTCGCCGGCGATCCAAGCGCTGCTGGCGCCGCTCGGCCGCAGCGCGCTGCTGATGGGGGTGAGCTTCGTCGCGAGCCTCGCGCTGGGGATCGCGCTCGGCGTCGCCGCGGCGCTCAGGCCGCGCAGCGCGCTCGATCACGGCATCAATCTCGCCGCTTTCGCCAGCGTGTCGCTGCCGAGCTTCTGGATCGGGCTGATGCTGATCCTGGTCTTCGCGGCGCGGCTCGGCTGGCTGCCGGCAGGCGGCATCGCCGATGTGGGCGACGGCGGGCTCCTCGACCGCGCGCGCCATCTGCTGCTGCCGGCGGCAACGCTGACCCTGGTGAGCTTCGGCACCTACGCGCGCTACATGCGCGCCGGGCTGATCGAGGTGCTGAGCCAGGACTACATCCGCACCGCCCGCGCAAAGGGTGCCAGCGAGCGGCGGGTCATGCTGGGCCACGCCTTCCGCAACGCGCTGTCGCCGGTGGTGACCATCGTCGCGCTTTCCTTCGGCGGCCTGTTCTCCGGCGCTCTCGTCACCGAGACGCTCTTCGCCTATCCCGGCATGGGGAAGCTGATCTACGACGCGATTCTCGGCAACGACTTCAACCTGGCGCTGGCGGCGCTGCTGCTCGCGACGCTGATGACGCTCATCTCCAACCTGGCGGCGGACATCGCCTATGCCGCCATCGATCCCCGGATCAGCTACCGGTGAGCGGCCTCCGCCAGCTCTATTGGGAGCGCTTCCGCGGCAACCGCCCGGCGCTGCTGAGCGCGGCGGTGCTGGCGGCTCTCGGCATCGCGGTGCTGGCGGCGCCCTTCATCGCGGCGCTCACCGGCCAGGATCCGACGCTGGTCGATCTCTACCATCGCCT
>DATKPX010000381.1:0-4151 GCA_035523855.1 Allostellaceae bacterium | reverse complement strand
GACGAACTGGCCCGGCGAATAGACGACGGACTCGTCCGTGAAGAGCAGGCCCTGTCCCGAGCCGCGCGCCTTCGCCATGCGCTCCGCCCAGTCCGGCGTCAGCGCCTCGCGGGAGGGGAAGGTGTGCATCGCCAGCACGACACCGAGCGCGTCGAACTCGCGCCAGAGCGGATCGAATTCGGCGAGCGTCGGATAGCGGCCGTTCCAGAAGCAGGGCCGCACCGCCGCCGCCTTGAATCCCAGCTTCGCGACGCGGCGCAGCTCCTCGATCGAGTGCTCGACGCTCTGGATCGGCAGCACCGCGCAGGGAAAGAGCCGCTGGCGGTCGGCGGCGCAGTAGTCCTGGACCCAGTCGTTGTAGGCGCGCGCCAGGATCAGCGCGGCGCCGGGATCGCGCAGCAAGGCGAGGCGCACGAACCAGGTCGGGAACAGCATCACCTGATCGGTGCCGATCGCGTCCATGTCCTTGAGCCGCGCATGGGGATCGCGGCAGCCGAGCAGGCGGCCGAATTTCTGCTGCCACTCCGGCGTGCCGGGCGTCAGCTTCCCAACCTCCTTCTTGCTCCAGCGCGGCCAGCCGACCTCGGCGGCGTTCGAGCGCTCGCGCGCCGCCGGCACCGCGCGGCCGTTGATGTGCAGGAGGTCGCCGTCGGTGTGGAAGCAGAACTGCGTCTTGATCCAGGCGCGGTCCTTCCGCGGCACGTACTCGTCCCAGACCGCGGGCGGCTCGACGACGTGGCTGTCGCAGTCGAAGACCGGGAATGTCTTCTTGGCGGTGTCGACCATTGCCTAGTTCCTCCGGAGTTGCCGGCTTGACGCGGCTTTTCACATGTTGAAAATAGCTTTCACTATTCGATCTTAGGAGCGCCCGCCCTGTCAAGCCGCCCCGCCCGCGCCGCCGCCGCACCCCGCCCCTATTTCACCGCCACGCTTGCCAAGGGCCTCGACGTGCTGGAGGCGCTCTCGGCGCTGGAGGATGCGAGCCTCACCGAGCTCGCGCGCCGGCTCGGCGTCTCCGGCCCGACGCTCTTCCGCATCCTCGCCACCCTCGCCGCGCGCGGCTATGTGGAGAAGCATCCGCGCAGCGGCCGCTATCGCGCGAGCCTGCGCGCCTGGGCGCTCGGCGCCCAGGTGGCGCGGCGGGTGAGCCTCGTCGACGTGGCGCGGCCGCACCTGCAGACGCTCCTCGCGGAAGCCGCGGAGGCGCCGCATCTCGCCGTGCTGCAGGGCGAGGCGGTGGTCATCATCGACCGGCTGGAAGCGCCGCACCCGGTCCGCGTCGATACCTTCGTCGGCCAGCGGGTTCCCGCCCATTGCTCGGCCACCGGCAAGGCGATCCTCGCCTTCCTGCCGGAGCCGGCGCTGGCCGCGGCGCTCGCCCAGCCCCTCACCCGCTTCACCAACGCCACCACCGTCGATCGGGCGGCGCTCGCCCGCGAGCTGGCGGCGGTCCGCGCCCAGGGCCACGCGGTGAACCAGGGGGAATGGCGCCTCGGGGTCTGCGCCATCGCGGTGCCGATCCTCGGCCGCCTGGAGGTGGCGGGCTCCCTCAGCCTCACCATGCCGACCGAGCGCTTCCTCAGCGCCCCGCCCGAGCGGCGCTTCCTGCCGGCGCTCCGCCGCGCCGCCGCGGCGATTTCCCGCGAGCTCGGCGGCGCCGGCGAGGCGCCCGGCCTTCCTCAACCTGCGGCTGCAGGTAGAAAAGCCCGGCGGCAACACGCCCGTCGCGCGGGAAATTAACCATATCGCCCACGCGAATCGGCCCATAGCCGCCGGGGTCTTTCGCGCGGCGGCCATAACCGCCTCATCTCCAATGCTTTTTCTTGACGGTCGCGGGCCGGTTTGGCACCCTCAGCAAAGACGCGGCGAAAGCCCGAACAGGGGGCGGGCCATGACAAAATCAGAACTGATCCAGCGTCTGGCGGAGCTCAACCCGCATCTCTACCAGCGGGACGTGGAGCGCATCGTGACGGCGATCTTCGACGAGGTCGCGGCGGCGCTGTCGCGCGGCGACCGCGTGGAGCTCCGAGGCTTCGGCGCCTTCTCGGTGAAACGCCGCGAGGCCCGCGTCGGGCGCAATCCGCGCACCGGCGCCAGCGTGCACGTGGCCGAGAAGCACATCCCTTTCTTCAAGACTGGCAAGCAGTTGCGCGAGCGCCTCAACGAGGAATCCTGACGTCTGGCCGGCGGGCCGGACGACGGGATAAAGTGTCCGCGTGAAGTGGCTCTCCTGGCTGGTGATCGCGCTGCTGGCGCTGCTCTGCACCGTCTTCGCGGTGTCGAACCGCGAGATCGTCACCCTCACGCTGTGGCCGCTGCCCTTCGCGCTCACCGCGCAGCTCTACCTGGTGGTGCTGCTGACGGTGCTGGTGGGATTTCTCGTCGGTCTTCTCGGCGGCTGGATGGCGAGCTGGCGCGTGCGCCGCGCCGCCCGCGAGCGCAAGCGCCGCATCGAGACGCTGGAGCGCGAGCTCGCCGCCGCTGCGCCCCGCCCGGCGCCGAGCGCCGGCCCGCTGATCCCCCACGTCTGATGCGCTCGCAACCGCCGCAGACCATGCGCCTGCTGGGCCCGTCGGAGGTGATGGGCGCGCTCGACTTCACCGGCACCATCGAGACGCTGCGCCAGATGTTCCGCGCCGGCGCCGAGGCGCCGGTGCGCCACCATCATACGGTGCCGGTGCCGGGCGCGCCCGACGCGACGCTGCTGCTGATGCCGGCCTGGCAGGTCGGCCGCCACATCGGCGTCAAGCTGGCGACGGTGTTTCCGGGCAATGCGGCGACGTCGATGCCCTCGGTGATGGGCGCCTATCTCCTGCTCGACGGCAAGACCGGCCAGCCGCTGGCGCTGATGGACGGGCCGGCGCTCACCGCGCGGCGCACCGCCGCCGCCTCGGCGCTCGCCGCGATCTATCTGGCGCGTCCCGACGCCTCGCGCCTGCTGATGGTCGGCACCGGCGCGCTGGCGCCGCAGCTCGTCGAGGCCCATGCCAGCGTCAGGCCGATCAAGCAGGTGGTGATATGGGGCCGCAACCCTGACAAGGCGCAGCGCCTCGCGCACCGGCTCTCGCGGCGGAACCTCGCCGTCTCCGCCACCGACGATCTCGCCAACGCCGTGCACGGCGCCGACATCGTCTCCTGCGCGACCTTGTCGAAGGAGCCGCTGATCAAGGGCCATTGGCTGAAGCTCGGCGCCCATGTGGACCTCGTCGGCGGCTTCACCCCCGCGATGCGCGAGGCCGACGACGAGGTGATCCGCCGCGCCCGCGTCTTCGTCGACACCCGCGAGGGCGCGCTCAAGGAAGCCGGCGATATCGTGCAGCCGCTCCGCTCCGGCGTCCTCGCCGAGGACGACATCGCCGGCGACCTCTTCGATCTCACCCGCGGCAGCCGCGCCGGCCGGCGCTATTACGACCAGATCACCCTCTTCAAATCCGTCGGCACCGCGCTCGAGGATCTCGCCGCCGCCCAGCTCGCCTTCAAGCGCGCGACGACGTGAAGATCTCTATTGTTGGCGGCGGCATTCACGGACTGAGCGCGGCCTGGGGGTGCGCGCGCGCCGGCCACGACGTCACCCTCTTCGAGCAAGGCCCGATCCCCAATCCGGCCGCCTCCTCGATGGACCAGCACCGGCTGATCCGCGCGCCCTACGGCGCGCTGGAGGGCTATGCGCGGATGATTCCGGCGGCCTTCGCGGCCTGGGACCAGATGTGGCGCGATCTCGGCGAGACGCTTTATGTGGAGACCGGCATCCTCGTGCTCGCCGACGGCAAGGCGAGCTGGCCGCGGGAGTCCGTCGCGGTGCTGGAAAAGATCGGCCGCGGCATCGACCGCCTCGACCGCCGCGCCCTCGCCGAGCGCTTTCCGCTGATCGATGCCGCCGAGGTCATCGAGGCCTATCACTTCGCCGATGGCGGGCCGCTGCTCGCCGGCCGCATCGTCGCGGCGCTGGCGCGTCATCTCGGCGCCAAAGGCGTGACGCTCCGCGCGAACAGCCGCGTCGCCGCGGTCGATGCCGGGCGCGCCGCCGTCACCCTCGCCGACGGCAGCCGCATCGAGGCCGATGCGCTGGTCATCGCCGCCGGCGCTTGGATCCCGAAGCTGGTACCGGCGCTGGCACCGCGCCTCACGCCCTCGCGCCAGACCGTGCTCTA
>DATKPX010000380.1:0-14454 GCA_035523855.1 Allostellaceae bacterium | reverse complement strand
GTCGAGGCTGGTGAGGGCGGTAGAGCCGCCGATCACGCCGTCGACGGTGATCATGCCGAGCTGCGCCAGCACCGAAAGCGCATGGGCGCCGTTGATGGTGCTGGTGAAGGTGACGTTGCCGGTGTCGGAGGTGACCGACGTATCCGCCAGCAGGCTCACCGGACCGGCATAGGTCTGGTCGCTGCCGCTGTGATAGGTGCCCTCGTCCAGCGAGATGCCGCTGCCGCCGCTGACGGAGACCGTGCCGGTGACGCCGGCGTTGCCCGAGTGGTCGATGCCGCTCAGCTTGACGGTATCGCCGCTGAGGGTCAGCGCCGAGAGCGCAACCTGGCCGCCGATCAGGCCATCCACCTCGATCGCATGGGCCGCGGTGGCGCCGAGCGACTGGCCGCCGGCGTCGGTGCCGTCGATGGTGCTCTTGAAGAAGATGCTGCCCTCAGAGGAGGTCAGCGAGGTGCTGGTGCCGAGCGTCACCGCCTGCACGTAGGTCTGGTCGCCCACCGTGTTGTAGACGGCGCCATTCAGGATAATGCTGGCGGGATCGACGTAGAGGCTCGCCAGCGCCGACTGGTCGCCGACGGAGCCGCCGAGGCTCACCGTGCCGGTATCGGGTGCCGCGAACAGCGAGAGCGAGAAGACGCCGTCGCTCGGGCCGCTGTTGATGGTGGTCGCCGTCCCGACGAAGCGCAGGTCGCCGCTGTCGGAGGTGATGGTCGTATCGGCCATCAGCAGCACGGGGCCCGTATAGGTCTGCGTGTCGCCGCTGTGATAGGTGCCCTCGTAGAGGGTGATGCCGCCGTCCGCGCTGATGGTCACCGTTCCGGTGACGCCGGCGCTGCCCTCGTGGTCGATGCCGGAGAGCTGCACCGTGTTGCCGGTGAAAGTGAGGCTGTCGAGCGCGGTGATCGAGCCGATCAGCCCGTCCACCTCGATCGCCTGGCTCGCCAGCACCGTCAGCGCATGGGCGCCGTCGATGCTGCTGCCGAACAGCACGCTGCCGCTGTCGGAGGTGACAGAGGTGTCCGCCAGCAGGCTCACGGGGCCGGCATAGGTCTGGTCGCCGCCGCTGTGATAGGTGCCGCCGTCGAGGGAGATGCCGTTGGCCGCGGTCACCGAGACGGTGCCGGTGACGCCGTCCTCCGTGCCGCCGATCCCGTTCAGCGACACCGTGTCGCCGTCGAGGGTCAGGTTGGTGAGAGCGGTGCCGCCGCCGATCAGGCCCTCGATCGCGATCGCCTGCGCCGCCAGCACCGAGAGCGCATAGGCGCCGTCGATCGTGCTGGTGAAGGTGACGCTGCCATGGTCGGAGGTGACGGAGGTGTTCGCCAGCAGGTCGACGGCGCCGTCATAGGTTTGGTCGCCGCCGCTGTGATAGGTGCCCTGAGCCAGCGAGATGCTGCCGGTGACGGAGACCGCGCCGGCGACGCCCGCACCCTCGCCGCCGATGCCGCTCAGCAGCACCGTCGGCGCGTCGAGCGTGAGGGCGGAAAGCGGCTTCGTGCCGCCGATAAGGCCGTCGACCTCGATGGTATCGGCCGCGGTGGCGCCCAGCGCCTGGCCGCCGACCGTCGTGCCGTCGATGGTGCCGAGGAAGGTGATGCTGCCGGTATCTGAGGTGAGCGAGGTGCTGGCGCCCAGCGTCACCGCCTGCGAGTAGGTCTGATCGCCACTCGTATGATAGACGGCGCCGCCCAGCACGATGCTGCCGGGGTCGACATCGAGACTGGTGAGCTCGGCGAGGGTGCCGACGGAGCCGCCGAGGCTCACCGTGCCGTTGCCGGAATTGGCGATGAGCTGGAGCGAGACCTGGTGCGCGTTGTCGAGGCTGTTGATGGTGCTCTGGGTCCCGACGAAGCGGAGGTCGCCGCTGTCGGAGGTCATCACCGTGTTCACCAGCAGCGTCACCGGGCCGGTGTAGGTCTCCGTCCCGCCGCTGTGATAGGTGCCTTCGCCGAGGGTGATGCCGTTGGTTCCGGTCACGCCGACGGTGCCGGTGACGCCGTCATTCGCGTTGCCGATGCCGTTGAGCGCGACCGTCTTGGCATTGGCGCCGAAGCCCGCGAGCGCGCTCGAGCCGCCGATCAGCCCGTCGACGGCGATGCCGCCCAGCGCCGCCGTCAGCGAAAGCATGTGGGCGCCGTCGATCGTGCTGGTGAAGTGGATGTTGCCGCTGTCGGAGGCAAGGAGCGCATCCGACCCGAGGCTCACCGCGCCGGAATAGGTCTGATTGCCGGTCGTCAGGTAGCTGGCGCCGCCGAGGATGATCGATGCCGTCGGGCTGGCGGGATCGACGAACAGGCTGGTGAGCTTCACCACGCTGCCGACCGAGCCGCCGAGGCTCACCGTGCCGGTGGCGGCGAAGAGCGACAGCGCGTGGGCGCCGTCGATGGTGCTGCCGGTGCCGATGAAGCGGAGATCGCCGCTGTCGGCGGTCATCACCGTATCTGCCAGCAGCATCACGCCGCCGGTGTAGGTCTGTGTCCCGCCGCTGTGATAGGTGCCTTCGCCGAGGGTGATGCCGCCGGTGGCCGCGCTCACCGCGACGCCGCCGGTGACGCCGGCACTGCCGGAGTGGTCGATGCCGTTGAGCTTCACCGCACCGCCGCTGACGCTCAGCGTGGTGAGCGCGGTGGCGCCGCCGATGAGGCCGTCGACCTCCGCCGTGCCGTGGCTCGCGGTGACCGAGAGCGACTGCGCGCCGTCGATCGTCTTGGTGAAGACGATGTTGCCGTTGTCGGAGGTGAGGGCGGTATTGGCGCCGAGGGTCACCGCCTCCGAGTAGGTCTGGCCGCCGGTGGTGTGATAGGTCGAGCCGCCGAGCACGATGCCGACGGGATCCACCAGCAGGCTGGCGAGCGCCGTGCCGTTGCCGACGGAGCCGCCGAGACTCACGATGCCGGTGGCGGCGAAGAGCGACAGCGCATGAGCGCCGTTGATCGTGCTGCCGGTGCCGACGAAGCTGATATTTGCGGTGTCGGAAGTGATGCTCAGATCCGACAGCAGCGTCACCGGGCCGGTATAGGTCTGGGTGAGGCCGCTGTGATAGGCGCTGCCGCCGAGGCTGATGCCGGCGGTGCCGTTGACCGCCACCGTGCCGGTGACGCCGTCATTGGTGCCGCCGATGCCATGCAGGGTCACCGCGCTGCCGGTGAGGCTCAGCGACGTGAGCGCCGTGCTGCCGCCGATCAACCCGACGACCTCGATGCTCTGGCCCGCCGTGGCGCCCAGCGAGTGGGCGCCGTCGATGGTGCCGGTAAAGCGGATCTTGCCGCTGTCGGAGGTCAGCGAGGTGTCCGCTCCGAGCGTCACCGCCTGCGAATAGGTCTGGTCGCCGGTGGTGTGGTAGACCGAGCTGCCGAGCACGATGCTGGCGGGATCGACGAAGAGGTTCGCGAGCTCCACGGACCCGCCGACCGAGCCGCCGAGGCTCACGGTGGCGCTGCCGGAGGTGGCGAACAGCGAGAGCGAGAAGGCGCCGTTGGTGGTGGCGCCGTCGATCGTGCTCTGGCTGCCGACGAAGCGGACGCTGCCGCTGTCGGATGTCATCGTGACGTTGTTCGCCAGCAGCACCGGGCCCGCGAAGATCTCGTCGCCGGTGGTGTGATAGATCGACCCGCCGAGCGTCGTCGACGTGTCGGTCACCTGCAGGGTGGCGAGGCTGGTCGTGGCGCCGGCCGAGCCGGCGAGGCTGACGGCGCCGCCCGTGAGCACCAGCCCGACCGAGGCGCCCGCGTGATCGTCGATGGTGCCGGCGAAGGTGATCGCTCCCGCGGGATCGTTGCCGCGGGTGGTGTTCACGCTCACGGCGCCGGTGCTGCCGCTGCTGGTGCCGAGCACGACCGCCCGGTTGAAATAGGCGTCGCCGCCGCGGGTGATGATCGAGCTGCCGGCGCCGAGCACGATGTTCGACGCGCTGCCGTCGCCGGCGAACAGGCTGACCGAGAGCGGGCCGCTGGTGGAGCTGATGGAGACGCCATTGGCGACGGTGATGACGCCGGCGCTGCCGAACAGCGTGTGGGCGAGCATCGACAGGCTGACGCCGTGGGTCCCCGTATCGGTGATGCTGGCGTTGACGTGAATGTCGCCGGCGGAGATCAGGACGACGTTGGTGCCGTGCGACAGCACGCCGCCAATGAGCCCGGCGCCGATGGTCAGGCCGTTGTCGTCGGAGTCGTTGTCGCCGGTGACGTTGGTGGTCTGGGTGCCGCTGCTGGTCGAGGTGGTGCCGTCGTCGCGATCGAGGCCACCGTTGCCGGCGACGATGGTAATGCTGACGGGATCGAGCAGCCAGCTGCCGGCGGTGCCGTTGGGCGCGATCGCGCTCACCGTGCCGCTGATCTCCAGCGCATTGGCGCTCGAGGTCTCGACCGTGCCGCCATTGCCGGAGAGGCTGCCGCCATTGGCGCTGATCGAGCCGTCGAAGGCGGTAGACTGCTGCGACCAGATCGCGACCTGGCCGCCGTTGCCCGTGGTGATCGCGTCGGCGTTGATGACGGCGCCGGCGGCGATGGTGGTGGTGCTGGCGTTCTGGTCGGGGCCGGCGCCATGGAAATCGCCGCCGATCAGCACCGTGCCGCCGCCGGCATCGCCGGAGGCGTCGACGACCGCGGTGCCGGTCAGCGTCACCTGGTCGCCGAGCACCTTGACGGTGCCGCCGGTCTCGCCGCTGTTCTTGCCGGAGGCGTCGAGGCTGCCGCTCACCGTCACCGCGCCGGTGTCGCCGCCATCGAGCACGATCTCGCCATTGACCATCGAGGCGGTCTTCGCCTCGACGATGCCGGAGGTGTTGATGACGTTGTCGATGATGTTCTTGGCGGCGCGCGCGGTCAGCAGCACGGTGCCGCCATTGGCGGAGAGCGTGCCGCTGTTCGACACCAGCGCCGAGACCGGCGTGCCGTCCGGATTGGTGGGCGTCTGGTCGACCGGCGCGGTCACCTGGAACGACAGCAGCTTGTCGCCCTGGAAATCGACCGCGAAGGTCTTGCCGCCGCCCAGCACCACGGTGCCGAGATCCGCCTGGATCAGGCCCTGGTTGTTGACTACGGCGCCGGCGAGGATCGCCGAGCCGCCGGGCGCCACCTGGATGCGGCCCTGATTGATGACGGAGGCGTTCGGATTGCCGGGAATGCCGAACTTGTAGTTCCCGGCCATGAAGTCGCTGTCGTTGATGTCGGCGGTGGTGGCCAGCAGGCCGCCCACATTCACCTGCGCGCCGGCGCCGAAGAAGATGCCGCTGGGATTGACCAGCCAGACCTGGCCGTTCGCCGCGAGCGAGCCGCTGATGTTGCTGACATTGGCGCCGAGCACGCGATTGAGCGCGATGGCGCCGGAGGAGGGCTGCTGGAAGGTGACGCTGTTGCCGGCGGCGATCGAGAAGGTCTGCCAGTTCAGGATCGCCTTGTTGGTGGTCTGGGTGATGACCGTGCTGGTCGCCGACGGGTTGGCCATCGTCGCCTGGCCGGCGCCGACCTGCAGGCCCGAGAGCTGCGCCGCGGCGTCCTTGCCGCCCAGTGTCACTGCCGCCACCAGCGCGGTGGTCGTCAGCAGCAGGTCGCGCAGGGCGGGGACCGTTCGGCAGCCGGGGGCGATTCGCCGCGTGCCGCTCATGGCGCCCGCCTCGCGGAAATGAGAGCGGTGCAACCGACGCGCGTAGCGGCAGCGCTCCGCGGCGCACAGCTCCGGCGGCTATGGGAGCGCGCGGCGCGCTCCCAGAGTTGAGTTCCCGGCTTGGACCCCACTAGTCGAAACCCCTCCCACCGTTTGGTCCGGCTTGATGCTGTTGTCGCCCGCCCTGTGATCGACATCGTCGGTCCCGGCCCCGGGGCTAATGTGCAATCGATTTTTTTGATTATGATTAATGAAACCTAAACATTCCCAACAATTTAACGAAATATTGAGGCATCGTCCAGCAGTTGATTCCCTCGCCAGAACTCGGGCGCGGTGATTCTCGCCTATTTTTGCGCCAGAGAATTTCGCTTGAATACGGAATCGGGTGCAGCCGTGCCGCCAGTGCTCGGCCACCGGGTTTGCCGCATGCAATTTGGAGAGCCGCCCGACTGCGGCGGTAAGCGAGGCCGAACGCGTGTATTGGATGACACGACGCCTCCGAGCGATTCACCTTCCGGTAACTATCACGCGCCCGGTGAACAGCGGTGTGAATTACCTCACTTCGGCGATGCCGGCAGCGGGAATCGGCGGGCTGGCGTGCCGGTGCCGTCCCGCCCAGTCGGCGAGGCTGGCATAGACGGCCTCGGGCGGATCGAAATCGACGCGCGGGTGACGGAACGGCACCCACTGAAAGCGCTCCCAGAACAGCGGGCGGGGATGCGGGAGGCGGGCGTAATCGCGCTCGGGCAGCAGACGCAGGCTCTCCTGCTCGAGGCCGATATGCCGCAGATTGCTCCGCTCGGAGGCGTAGAGCGCCAGCACGGCGCGCTTGCGCGCCGCCGCTGCCGCATCGAGCCGCAGCACCTCTTCGCCGGCGGCCTCGGCGGCGAAGCTCTGCGACCGGACGGTGCCGCCGGCGAAGGTGTAGGCGGCGTATTCCCAGACCGAGACGCGATGGCGAAATCCCGCGGCGATCACGTGGGCGGCGTCGTGATCCTGATGCGCGCCTTCCCAGGCCGGCGCCCAGAGCGTGTCGATCCGGCGCGCGGCGACGATGCGCGCGATCGCCGCGCTCGTCTCGTCGAGATGGCGGCGCAGCCGGCGCGAGGGCCAGGGCAGGAAGCCCGCGAGCTCGATCGCGAGCATCGCCGCCGCCTGCTCCGCCTCGCGCCGCCGCCGCGCCAGGCGGGCCGCGTATCCGCCGCGCTGCCAGCGCCAGAGCTGCTCGGGGGCGGGCACGCCCGTCGTGAGATGGAACACGAGGATCGCCGCGCCCGCCGCCTGAGCGTGCGAAATCAGCGCGGCGCAGCCGACCGCCTCGTCATCGGGATGCGGCGCCAGCAGCAGGATGCGCCGGCCCGTCACGCGTTCGCGGCGTGCCGTCGGCGCGGCAGCGCGACCTCGCGCCAGCGCGGCAGCAGGTCGCTGGCAAGCACATCCTGCCAGGAGGGCAGGCGCAGCTCGGCATAGGCGCGCGCCGCGCGCGACATCTCGTGCCGGCGCTCGGCGCTCGATGCCAGCGCGGCGATCGCCTCGGCCCAGGCGGCCGGCTCGGCGCCGGCGAGAATGCGGCCGGTCACCTCCGGCACCACGACGCGGCCCATCTCGCTCTCGCTGGCGACCAGCACCGGGAGTCCCGAGGTCAGCGCCTCCAGCACCACGTTGGCGTATTCCTCGACCTGCGAGGGAAAGGCGAAGAGATCCGCCGTGGCGTAGAGCCGCGCCAGCCGCGCGGGATCGATGCTGCCCGGGCAGGTCGCATCGGGGCCGAGCAGGTCGACGATCGCCTGGCGCTCCTCACCGTCACCGGCGCAGACGAGATGCAGGGGCAGGCCGCGGCGGACGAGCGCGGCCACCGCCTGGGCGAGCACAGCGACGTTCTTGCCGCGATTGAGGCGGCCCACATACAGCACCACCACCTTGTCGGGTCCGATGCCGAGCTCGGTCTTGAGCCAGGCGCGATCGCGCTTCTGCGGCGAGAACAGCTGGCGGTCGACGCCGCGGCGCAGCAGGCCGATGCGCCGCGCGGCCGTCGACCCGGCCGCCGGCAGCTGCGCCGGCCGCGAGACGAAGACGAAGCGGCAGGCGTCCTGATAGCGGGTGAGCTGCCAAACCATCCGGCGCTCCACCAGACGCGGCAGGCCGACGGCGTGGTTGACGAGGCGCGCGAGGCCGCCGCGGCCGACGATCCGCTCGATCGTCTGGCCGGTGAAGATGCGCGCGTATTCCGGCGTGTTGGTATGCACGGAGCTCACCAGCGGAATGCCGCTGCGGCGCGCCGCACGCAGCGCCGTGCGCGCCAGGGCGAAGAAGGCGCCGGTGCTGTGCAGGACGTCATAGCCGTCGATCGCTGCCGCAAGGCGCGGATGCCAGGGCGCGAGATCGGTGTGGTCCGGCACATGGGAGAGAAACCCGAAGCGCGCGGTGCTGAGCACCGGCGCCTCGAAGCGGTAGCGGACATTGCCCGCGATCTCGACCTCGCCCGGGGCGGGTCCGAGGAAATGGACGGTGAGGTCGAGCGCGTCCGGCATGGCGGCCGCGGCGCGGGCGAGGCGCTCCCAGCATTTCACGTGGCCGCCGGCGTTCTCGCTCCACGGCAGGTCGACGAGGACGCCGACCTTGAGGGCCGGCGTGACGCTGGCAGGCTGCAGCTGGGCGGGGCGGAGCAGCAGCTGCTTCAACGGGGGAACCAACATCGCGTCGAGTTTCCTCGCCCCCTGGCGGGGGTCGCTGTCCTTGCCGGGAATCCGCGCATCCCTGAAGAATGCCTGTTGGGAAATGACGCGAATTATATGCCGCGCTTACGCGTGATCCGCGACAGCTAATTTAGGCGCTAATTGCTCGCTGCTGCTCAAAGGCGCGCCTGGTTTGCGCGACGATCGCTGGCCGCGACCGTCGTCGGTGCGTGCCGCGTCGGTCTAGCGCGGCGGCTGGCCGGCGGTGCCGCCATAGCTGTAGGGCGGATTGGCCGGGGCGCCGGGTGCCGCTGTCATGCCGCCGGGACCATAGCCGGTGACCGGGCCGGCATTGGGCGGCGGCGCATAGTGAGCGGGAGGCGTCGAGGGCGCGGTCCTCTGCACGCCGGGCGGCGGCGAGGTGGAATAGATGTCAGGGCCGACGGACGGCACGTCAGGGACCGGTGTCGGCCGCGTACCGGGCTGCCCGGTCGACGGCGCCGTCTGGGCGCCGGCGGCGGCGACACCGCCGGCAAGCAGCAGCAGCGCAGCGGAGAGCCGGACGCGGATCAGCCTTGCCATGGCGCATCCCAGAGGTTGTCGCGGGCGCGCCGCGGTCGGCAGACAATAGTTCAGCTGCCGCGCAGACGCCGCCGATAGGATATATAGGCACGCACCGCAAAGCCGGCAAAGAAGGCGGCGGCAAGCGAGCCCAGATCCACGAAGATGGCGCCGTCCATTCCCGTCATCCCGGGCTTGCGCGAGGTGGGGTGCCCAGGCCCGCTGCAGAGGCAAACACCGTGGCACCCGCCGCGATTCCTGTCACATGAAACAATTTAAACCTGTAGCGATCGCCGAGCGCGGCGCCGGTCATCCGCCCTTTGCCAGGGCGGGGCGGTCTATGGAACTCTGCCGGCAGGGGAGCCGTCGTGAGAGCTCCCCGCGATGGAGGAGACAGCCCCCGTGCCCGATTCACTCGATCTCGATCGCTTTCTGCTGAGCGGCCTCGTCAAGGGCCTGCCGCCGGGCGTCGCGCCCTTCCCGCTGGGCGAGCTCGCGGCCAAGCGCTGGAACCTCCTGCGCGAGGATCTGCCGCTGCCGGCGGCGGTGCTGAAATCCTCCGCCATCGATCACAACGACCGCTGGATGCAGTCGTTCCTCGCGCTCTCCGGCGCCCGGATCGCGCCGCACGGCAAGACCACCATGAGCCCGGCGCTGTTCCGCCGCCAGCTCGACGACGGCGCCTGGGCGATGACGGTGGCGACCGCGCAGCAGGTGCGGGTCTGTCGCGCCATGGGCATAGAGCGCATCGTGCTGGCGAACCAGCTCATCGGCCGCCAGGCGATCCGCTACGTGCTCGATGAGCTCGCGGCGGATCCCGCATTCGAGTTCTACTGCCTCATCGATTCCGTTGCCGGCGTCGAGATGCTGGCGCGCGCCGCCGAGCGCCACCCGCCGCGCGCGCCGATCAATCTCCTGCTCGAGGGCGGCATTGCCGGCGGCCGCACCGGCTGTCGCGATCTCGCGGGCGCCCTCGAGGTGGCGCGCGCGGTGAAGCGCGCCGGAGCGCCGCTGAGGCTGCGCGGCGTCGAGGGCTTCGAGGGGTTGATCGGCGGCAAGACGGCGGAGGAGACCGAGGCCGGCATCCGCGCCTTCCTCGAATTCCTCGCCACCATTGCCGAGGCCTGCGTCCGCGAGGATCTCTTCGCCGCGGGGCCGGTGATCCTCTCCGCCGGCGGCTCGGCCTTCTACGATCTCGTCGCCGAACGCTTCTCCCGCGAGCGCCTCGGCCGCGAGAGCTTGGTGCTGATCCGCAGCGGCTGCTATCTCACCCACGACAGCGCCGCCTATCGCCGCGCCTTCGAGCGGCTGCGCCAGCGCACGCCGGCGGTGGAAGCGCTGGGCGAGGGCCTCAAGCCGGCGCTCGAGGTCTGGGCCTATGTGCAGTCGCGGCCGGAGCCGGAGAAGGCGATCTGCACCGTGGGCCGCCGCGACATCTCGTCGGATCTCGACATGCCGGTGCCGCTCGCCTGGTACCGCCCCGGCACCAACGCCGCGCCGCAGCCGATCGGTCCCGGCCACACCGTCACCGGCCTCAACGACCAGCACGCGCATCTCGCGCTGCCGAAGGAGAGTCCGCTCGCCGTCGGCGACATGATCTCCTTCGGCGTCTCGCATCCCTGCACCACCTTCGACAAGTGGCAGGTGCTCTACCTCGTCGACGACGCCTACGACGTGACGGGCGCGGTCAGGACGTATTTCTGATCGTTCAGCTGACCGCCTCGACGTTGCCGTCGAGCGCCATCAGGCCGAGCTCGACGTTGAGCTTGGGATAACGCGCGACGATCTTGCGGCGGAGATTGCGCAGCTCGCGCGCGTGAACCGCCATCTCCTTCGCCGGGTCCGTTGAGAAGTCCTCGCCGAAGACCACCTTGTAGGCGCCGCAGTCGCGGTGATCGATGACGATCACCTCGTGGATGTGATGGAGGTCGAGGGCGACCTTGAGGTGCTGCCAGAAGGTCTCGTTCCAGGCGGGGAATTTCTTCGTCTGCGCCGCCAGCGAGGCGCCGGCGAGGACGAGCTGGTCGTATTTCCCCGCCATGCCGCGGCCCGCCATGTAGCGGGTGGTGGCGTCGGTGAGGCGGAAATCAATGCAGTTGAAGAGGAGCGCATCGGTCTGCGCCGCGAGCGCCGGCCGCCACGGGATTGCCGCGGCGATCCCGGCGCCGGCGAGAGAGGCGAGCACGCGGCGGCGCGAGAGCATCTGCGCCGCGCAGCCGCAGGGTCCAGCCGAGTGCTGTTGCTGACTCACCATTGCATGCTCCCGTTTGATGGCGGCGGATTACCCGCCGACCGGATTGAAATCGTAGGTGCCGACGCCCTGCAGGATGCCGAACTTGCAGGGCCCCATGTCCTTGCCGGTGACGCGATGCGCGCGCTTCGCCGGCACTACATAGGTATCGCCCGGCTTGAGCTCGACAAGCTCGCGCGGCGCGCGGGTCTCGATCACCATCGGCCCCTGCATGCAGAAGAAGGTGTCGCTGACGTTGCTGTGCCAGTGCCAGGGCACCTCGTGGCCGGGACCGAGGGTGAGCACGACCATGCGCAGCTCGGGCGTCTCCGCCCAGATCTCGTAATCGGCAACCTCGTAGGACGGGCGCCGTACCGGGGCGGTGGCGGCCATGCTCGGCTCCTCCCTCTTCGTTGCCGCCAGTAAAGCACGACGCGCCCGCTTTGGGCAGACTCACTCGCCGATCAGGGTCAGGCTCACATGACGGTGATGCGGCGCGTGGCGGTGCTCGAAGAGGTAGATGCCCTGCCAGGTGCCGAGCGCCAGCTTGCCCCGCTGCACGGGGATGCCGAGCTGCACCTGGGTCAGCGCGGCCTTGATGTGGGCGGGCATGTCGTCGGGACCCTCGGTGGTGTGGCGGTAGAGGCGCTGATCCTCCGGCACCAGCCGCTTGAAGAAGGTCTCGAGATCGTGGCGCACGTCGGGATCGGCGTTCTCCTGGATCAAGAGCGAAGCCGAGGTATGCGGCAGGAAGACCGTCAGCAGGCCATTCGCGATCGCCTGCCGGTCAAGCCACTGCGCGATCTCTGCGGTGATCTCGTGCAGGCCGGCGCCCGAGGTGGTGACGGTCAGCTGATGCTGGGCGAGGCGGAGGGGCATGAGAATTTTCCTGTCGTCGGTGCAAGGCCGAGCTTCGTTGGCGCCGCGATCCGATGTAGGAATGGCGGCGCGACCGCGTCAGGAGGGAGTCTGCCAGATGATGCCGGGTCCGCAAGCCGGAGGACTGAAGGAGACCGCCCAGCCGCGATTGGCGCGCCGCGTGCTGCCGGGCGCGATCGTCCTGTTGCTCGTCCTGATGCGGCCGGCCGCTGCGTCCGACGATGCGGTCTGGGCTGCGTCCTACGATGCCGCCTCCCGGACCCGCTACATCCCGCTGGAGCTCATCCTCGGCGCGCCCTGGGATGGCCGGCGCGAGATCGCGATGCCCGCTGGAGACTTTACCGAGGGGGTGCCGCTCAACAGGAATCCCAGCACCTGGCACGGACCGGTGGAGTGGCAGCATCCGGAGACCGGGGCCAAGCTGATGATCTACGATCGCTCCCGCCGCGGCGTGGTGCAGAAATTCGCCGTGCGCACCGACGGCACCGCGATCGGCCGCGTCGCCGACAATCGCAACGACATCAGCAGTTGCGATCAGGAAGGAAAATATCCGCTCGGGCTGTGGCGGCAGGGGGAGACGCGGCAGTTCGACTACCGCTGCTGGCGCGGCACGGGCGGTGCGACGCGGGTCACGGACATGATTACCACCATCACCATCGACGAGATCGATTTCAGCTACGCCGGCGCCGCCCATTCCCTGCAGGTCCACTGGATCCTCCGGCACAAGGGCGAGGCGCGGGAGGTGGACAACCGCGTCTATGTGTTCGCCCCGGGACGGGGTGTCGTCTATGTGAAGTGATTGGGCCTTGTCCTCGAGAGCCATCGCACGCTGAACTGGCGCGGCGGGAACGGAGGCGGGGATGGAGAGCCGGATCCCTAGAGCTATTCGCCGATCATGGCGCGGCCGCGCCTCGAACGGCCCGGCGTCTTCCGCGTGCTGGAGCTGCTCGACCGCTACGACGAGGCGCCGCGTCAGATCGCGGGATACCGCGAGGTCTGGCAGGCGACCGCCGGCGAGATCGCGGCCCGGTACCTGGCGCACGGGCCGCAGTACGAGTCGTCGCCCGCTCCTGACGAGATGGAAGATTTGTAATGATATCCCCTGGGGATATTCCACCGTAGATCACAAAATTGCCACGAATAGGGGCGAGAACCTTTGCTGTGTATAGGGATAGCAGGGGCGGCTCCGCGCGTTATATCCGAGGAGACCGGCCCGCTACGTCCCACCCATCCCGGCTCCCCAACCCAATAATGAGGCTCTGAACATGTTCTCCTTCGTCAAACCGACGGCTGGCGCCGTCGCGGTTGTCGCGCTGCTGGCGGCGGGCGCTTTCGCTCCCGGCGCCAAGGCCGCCCCGTCGGATTCGCCGCAGCTCGTCGCCCAGGGCACGGCGACGCCGAGCCCGGCTCCGGCCAAGAAGGCGCGCAAGACGCCGGTCGATCGCGTCGAGGCGCGCATCACCGATCTGCATTCGCGCCTGAAGATCACCGCGCAGCAGGAGACCCAGTGGAACGCCTTCGCCCAGGTGATGCGCGACAACGCCAAGGCGATGACCGCCGCGCTCGACCAGCGCGCCCAGATGGAAGGCTCCAAGACCGCCACCGCGGTCGACGACATGAAGTCCTACCAGGCGATCACCCAGGCCCACGCGGACGGCATGACGAAGCTGGTGCCGGTATTCGAGCAGCTCTACGGCGCGATGACGCCCGATCAGCAGAAGAATGCCGACGAGGTGTTCGGCAGCTTCAGCCATCACCGGGGTCCGCGCGGTAAGGCCAAGGCCGCGGCGCCCGCCAAGCCCTGAACCGGCTGCCGCACCGGACGTGACGGGAAAGGGCCGGCCACAATGGCCGTGGCGCTGCCATCATTTCGCCTAAACCGTTGATGGGCTGACCCTTCTTTGCCACGAACCCGGCGGGCACTAAAAAAGCCGAGCTTGCTTATTATCTCATGCAAGGCAGTTTTCGTTAGAGCGATCGCCCCTGAAAGGAGGAGGCGCACATGAGAACCCCGATGACGTTGCTTCGAAGCCTGGTAAGCGGCCGTACCGCCAGGACCCTGGTGCTGGCGCTCGGCCTCGGCGCGGTCACGGCGACCGCCGCGGTGCCGGCCTATGCGGATTGGCGCGACGACCGCGCACGGCACGACCGCGACTGGCGCGACCATCACTGGCGGGATAATCACCCCGTCTATGTGGGCCCTGGCTATGCCTATGCCCCGCCGCCGGTGGTCTACGCGCCGCCGCCGCCGCCTCCCGGCATCAACCTCGTGATCCCCCTGCACATTCGCTGACACTCCGCCGGCGCACGGTCCTTCCTCGCGAGGGATCGTGCGGCGGCGATCTTGCGGATCTCCGAGCGAGCGGCGCGCACCACGCGCCGCTCGTGTCGTTTTCGGCGAAGCTCCGCTACACTTCGCGCCGGTGTGATCGGGAGGGGCGCGGCGATGGCGGAATTCTCGGATGCGGAGCTCTTCGGCAGGACGCTCGGCTTCATGGGCGC
>DATKPX010000379.1:0-6110 GCA_035523855.1 Allostellaceae bacterium | reverse complement strand
GCGCGTCGAAGGACGCAAACCGGAGCCCCTAGGTCTGCAGAATGCTCCGCTCCGTCCCCTCCAACACCAGGCAGGTGAGGTGGTCGGTGGCGTAGGCACCGGTGTCGATGCCGATGCGGTTGGCGCGCACCACCGGCTCGCGCTCGATGCTGTGGCCGTGCACGACGATCTTGCCGAAATCCGCCTTGGAGTTCAGGAACTCGTCGCGGATCCAGCGCAGGTCCTCGGGGCGCTGCTGGGCGAGCGGCACGCCGGGGCGCAGGCCGGCATGGACGAAGAGATAGTCGCCCTCCACATGGCTGTCGGCGAGGCCGGCGAGGAACTCCTTGTGGCGGAGCGGCAGCTGGGTGCGGAACTGCGCCTGGGCGTGGCGGTGGATCGGCGTGCCGGCGAAGATGCTGGGCGCCTCGACGCCGTAGCTGCCGAGGGTGGCGTCGCCGCCGTTCATCATCCAGGTGCGCGCCACCGTGGTGTCGTCGAGGAAGCGCGCCATCATCTCCTCGTGGTTGCCGCGCAGCGCCACCACCTCGAAGCCCGCCGGCGTCTCGTCGAGGACGATGTTGATGACGTCCTGGGACTGCGGTCCGCGGTCGACGTAGTCGCCGAGATAGATCAGGCGCTGGGTGGCGGGCGGCCGGCCGGCGGCGTCCTCGGCGATCGCCGCCAGCAGCCGGCGCAGCAGGTCGGCGCGGCCATGGATGTCGCCGATTGCGTAGAGGCGGGTGTCCGGGGGCGTGGCTGCGACGGCGCTCATGCGCTCCTCATGTAGGCGTGCCCGCCCGTCGATGCCAGGAACAAAGCGCGGCGCCCGTATCAATCCCGCAACAAGGTTAACCGCGGGTTTAACGCTTCGCTAAGAGAATCTCGTCATTTTGTATCAAACTTCCCGGACATTCTATGACCGGGTGGTTGCTGCCTGTGGGAGGGCAAGCTCCGCGTGATCTCCACGACCGGTGACCGATCGGGCAATGCCGAGCGGCTGCTGCTCGACTACGTCGAGCGCCTGGCCCGCCATGCGGAAGGCCGCCGCGCCGTGGTGATCCATCTGTCGCGGCTGCGGCCGGGCAACCGGCTCAGCCATCACATCCGGATCGCCGTCAACACTTTCGAGGCGCTGGTCAAGCAGTTCGACGGCCAGATCTTCCTGCTCGCCAACGCCGACATCGTCTTCGTCTGCAAGAGCGCCACCATCGCCGCCCTCGACGACGCGGTGATGCGGGTGCGCTACCTCTTCAGCGAGGACCCGCTGGCAAGCGGCGCCGAGGACGAGCCCGGCGGCTTCGCCACCTGGTTCGATCTCACCTACCAGTATGACGGTTTCCTGGCGCTGGCGCGCGGCCTGGTCGAGGAGGATCTCCGGCGCCGCAAGCGGCACGAGGCGATCGCCGCATCGGGCGAGCGCGTCGCCGAGAAGCCGCCGCTGGCGCCCAAGCTGCTGGGCGAGCTGGTGAACGCGATCGCCCAGGCCGATCTCTCCAACATGCTGCGCCGGCAGGTGGTCTGCCTGCTGGAGCCGGGCGGCCCGCCGCGCTCGCTGTTCCACGAGACCTACATCTCGATCGCCGATCTCGCCGTGGCGGTGATGCCGCGCTACGACCTCGCCGCCGACCGCTGGCTCTTCCGCTATCTGACCCAGACCCTCGACCGCCGCATGCTGGCGATGCTGCGGCGCGGGCAGGAGCGCATCACTGCCAGCCCCTTCAGCCTCAACCTCAACGTCGCCACGCTGCTCTCGACGGAGTTCCTCGACTTCGATGCCGGCCTCAAGAGCGGCGCCCGCGGCAGCATCGTCGTCGAGCTCGACAAGACCGACATCTATTCCGACATCGGCGCCTATCTCTTCGCCCGCGACTTCGCCCGCGAGCGCGGCTACCGGATCTGCCTCGACGGCGCCACCGACCTGACGCTGCCCTTCATCGACCGCGAGCGGCTGGGGCTCGATCTCGTCAAGGTGTTCTGGAGCCCCGACATGGCGGACGCCGCCCATGCCGCCCGCGCCCAGGCCTTCCGCGAGAATGTCGAGCGCGTCGGCCGCACGCGGGTGATCCTGGCGCGCTGCGACAGCGAGGCGGCGGTGCGCTTCGGCCTCACGCTCGGCATCTCGTCCTTCCAGGGCCGCTTCCTCGACCGGCTGCCGGCGCTGCGCGCCGTCACCGATCCGCCGCGCCCGCGCTCGCCCGGCGGCGATGTCGGCGTCACCATCATCCCGCCGCCGCCGCGCGTCAGGCAGGGCTAGCCGCGGCTACGGACGGTCAGGTTGCGGAAGTGGCCGTCGGTGCCGTTGTCGACGAAGAGTCCGACGGTCCCGTGCGCGTCGGCGCCGCGCTTCAGATCGGTGACGGTGAGGACGGGCTCGGCGGCGTCGCCGACATAAAGTCGCGCGCTCGACCCCGCGACCTCGATCCGAAGATGGATCCATCGGTCGGGCGCGACGTCGGCGGCGGATTCGTAACGTCCCGGCGCCTCCCGGCGCAGGCGGTCGAAATCATAGCCGGGGAACGAGAAATACTGGGTCGCGTGCTCGCGGCGAGCCGGGTCCTCGGCGTGGCCGTTGGTCGGCCGGATGTAGAGGCCTTCGCAGGCGAAGCTGCCGCCCCGCTCATCGATGCGGAAGGCGATGCCGACGAAGCCACGCGCGCCGGTGAGCGCCGTCGGCAGCAGCGATCCCGCGACATCCACCTCGATCGTGCCGTCGTGGAAATCGAGGTCCGGCACGAAGGCGAAGGTGTCCCTGTCCGGGCCGCGGTAGGGACCGGTCAGGCGGACCGCGAGCGCGTCGCTGCCGCCGTAGCGGACCGCCGCCACCGAGACGTTGTGCGCCACCAGCGGCGCGGCTTCGTGGAGCGACAGGGCGAGGGTGTGCTCCTGCGCCGGGGCCGCCGGCGCGGCAAGGCTCAGCAGGACCGCCAGGCACGCGGCTCGGGCTTTCCGCACTGTCCTGGTCTCTCCGTTGCGGCGGGCCCGCCTCTCTATCCGATGCGGCAGGGCGCGGCAATCTCGGAAGCCCGGTCGGCCGGCGCCGGCGCATCAATTCGCCGCGAGCCGGCGGCCCCGGTTTTCCTTGCCAGACGCGCCGGCGGCAGCCTATGAGGGGCGCCATGGCGGATGCGGATCTGGTCTCCCTGGTCGAGAAGCTGCCGGCGACGCGGCTGCTCTGCGTCGGCGATGTCAGGCTCGACCTTTACGTCTACGGCGCGGCGGAGCGGCTCTCGCGGGAGGCGCCGATTCCGGTGCTCCGGGTCGAGCGCGAGACCCGCACCCTGGGCGGCGCCGGCAACGTGCTGCGCAATCTCCAGGGCCTTGGCCTCAAGCCCTGCTTCCTCTCGGTGGTGGGCAACGATCCCGCCGGCCGCGAAGTGAGCCGGCTCGCCGCCGAGGCGAAGGGGAGCGAAGTGCATCTCCTCGTCGAGCGTGGCCGCGCCACCACCATCAAGACCCGCTACATCGCCGGCACCCAGCAGCTGCTGCGCGCCGACCGCGAGCAGGTGGCGTCGCTCTCGCCCGCGGTCCGCGAGGATCTCGTGGGTCTCATCGAGCATGCGGCGGCGAGCTCCGATGTCACCGTCCTCTCCGACTATGCCAAGGGCGTGCTCAATGACGGCATCGCCGCGGCGGCGATCGCGGCGGCGCGCGGCGCCGGTCACATCGTGGTGGTCGATCCCAAGGGGCTCGATTATTCGGTCTATCGCGGCGCCAGCGTCCTGAAGCCCAACCGCGCCGAGCTCGGCGCCGCCGCCGCGCTGCCGGTCGGCAGCGAGGCGGAGGTGACCGCGGCGGCGCGCGCCCTCGTCGACGAGTTCGAGCTCGGCGCCGTGCTGGTGTCGCTGAGCCAGGAGGGCATGCTGCTGGTGGAAGCCTCCGGCGCCGTGCACAAGCTCGCCGCCGAGGCGCGCGAGGTGTTCGACGTCTCCGGCGCCGGCGACACGGTGGTGGCGGTGCTGGGCGCGGCGCTCGGCGCCGGCGCCACGCCGCTCGACGCGGCGCGGCTGGCCAACATCGCCGCCGGTATCGTGGTCGGCAAGGTCGGCACCGCCGTCGTCCACCCGAGCGAGCTCGAGGAAGCGATCGTGGCGCGCGACGCGGTCGCCGGGCAGAAGGTGCTGCCGCTGCCGGTGGCGATCGATCACGTGGCGCGCTGGCGCAGCAAGGGGCTCAAGGTGGGCTTCACCAACGGCTGCTTCGATCTCCTGCATCCCGGCCATGTCTCGCTGCTGGCGCAGGCCCGGAGCTTCTGCGACCGGCTGGTCGTCGGACTCAACGGCGACGCCTCGGTCGCCCGCCTCAAGGGGCCGACGCGCCCGGTGCAGAACGAGATCGCCCGCGGCGCCGTGCTCTCCTCCCTCGCCAGCGTCGACATGGTGGTGATCTTCGAGCAGGACACGCCGGTGGAGCTGATCCAGGCGCTCAGGCCCGAGGTGCTGGTGAAGGGCGCCGACTATCGCCTCGATCAGGTGGTGGGCGGCGACATCGTCCAGGCCTATGGCGGCCGGGTGATGCTGGCGGACATCGTGCCCGGCTACAGCACCACCTCCACCATCGCGCGCCTCGCGCGCTAGCTCAAAAGAGCGAGGCCGGCTCCTCCGCCGCCGGATCGAGCAGGCGGCGCAGGCGATCGGAGCCCACCAGGGCGAAGCGCAGCGTCACCGCCTTGCGGCGCGCGGGCGCCAGGGCAATTCCGGGGCTTTCCCGCAGGATCGCCGCGCCGAAGGGATCCGCCACGATCAGGCCACATTCCCCTGGGATGAGGTCGCGGGGGAATTCCTCCGGCACCGCAAAGTAGAAGCGGTCGCAGAAGTCGCGGTATTCCGGCCACTTGCCGTCGTTGCGGAAATCCGGCACGGAGGATTTGATCTCGACGATGACGAGCTCGCCGCCGCGCCCCAGGCCGATCACATCGGCGCGCCGGCCGTTGGCGAGGGAGAACTCCGTCAGGGTCGCGAAGCCGCGCTGCGCCAGCGCCCGGCAGACGCCGCGCGCCAGCAGGATCGGGATGGGAATCACCTCGGTCATGAAGCGGTTTTAAGGCATCTGTGATCCGCCTGTAAGGCCACCTTCGGGTATCATCGCGGCCGCGCCCGCGGCGCCGGAAAATGAGGCAGGAGCATCGAATGGTGAAGACGAACGGTATCGGGGGCGTGCTGGTCCAGGCCTGGCGCATCGCCAGGCCCTACTGGTTCTCGAACGAGAAATGGTCGGCGCTCGTGCTTCTGGCGGTGATCGTCGCGTTGAACCTGGGCCAGGTGGCGCTCAACGTCCGCTTCAACTACTGGCGCAACGCCTTCTACAACACCCTGCAGAATCTCGACGAGGCCGGGTTCTATACGCAGATCGCGATTTTCGCGGGGCTTGCAGTCTTCTGGGTTATCGTCGGAACAGCGCGCACGTTCCTCAATCAGATGCTGCGCATCCGCTGGCGCCGCTGGCTCACCGATCTCTATCTCCGGCGCTGGCTCGACCATCGCGCCTACTATCGCCTGCAGCTCACCGGTCCCAATACCGACAACCCCGATCAGCGCATCGCTGAGGACGTGCGGGACTTCATCGACAGCGGCCTCGCGCTTTCCCTCGGCCTCTTGAGCAGTGTCGTCTCGCTGTTCTCCTTCCTTTTCATTCTGTGGTCGCTGTCCGGGCCGATCACGATTCCGCTGGGATCGCTCGGCGAGGTCACCGTGCCCGCCTACATGGTCTGGCTCGCCCTGGTCTATGCGGTGCTCGGCACCATCGGCGCGGTCAAAATCGGCCGGCCGCTCGTCGGCCTCAACTTCAATCAGCAACGCTACGAAGCGAATTTCCGCTACAGCCTGGTGCGGTTGCGCGAGAATACGGAGAGCGTCGCCTTCTACCGTGGCGAGCCCAGGGAGCTCGACATCTTCCGTGGCCGGTTCGGCGATGTCGTCGCCAATTTCTGGGCGATCATGTGGCGGACGCTGAAATTGAACAGCTTCACCTTCGTCTTCGGTCAGGCGTCGGTACTTTTTCCCTATATCATCCAGGCGCCACGTTTCTTCGCCAAGCAGATCCAGCTCGGTGATCTCATGCAGACGGCGGAAGCCTTCGGCCAGGTGCTGGACGCGCTTTCCTTCATCATCAATTCCTACGGCGATATCGCC
>DATKPX010000378.1:0-3450 GCA_035523855.1 Allostellaceae bacterium | reverse complement strand
CTGCGCGACCCCCATGCCAGCATCGCGCTCTCCGATGCCGGCGCGCATCTCAGCTTCTTCTGCGACGTCGGCTTCGGCCTCCATCTCCTCGGCCACTGGGTGCGCGACCGCCAGGCGCTGAGCCTCGAGGAGGCGGTCTGGCAATTGACCGGCCGGCCGGCGGAAATTTTTGGCATCGAGAAACGCGGCCGGCTGCTGCCCGGCCATGCCGCCGACCTCATGCTGTTCGATCCCTCGACCATCGGCCGCGGCCCGCGCCGCCGCGTTCACGACCTCCCGGGCGGCGCCGCCCGCCTCACCACCGATCCCAAGGGGTTGCACGGCGTCTGGGTGAACGGCACGCAGGTCGCGGACGAGAAGGGTGCGATCGGGAATGGTCGACCCGGCAAGCTGCTCAGGGAGTTCGCGGCGTAGAGGGCGCTGCAGAACGACCCCGCGATCCGCGCTTGATACAAGGTGGTTATCTTTTTGGCATCAAGAACGGTCCTCATCCTGAGCCGGCGCGGAAGCGCCGAGTCGAAGGACGCACCGCCATCGATCCAGCCCTACTTGAAGATCCCCTTCGGGATCATCGCGTGGATGCCCTTCACCTGGTCCACCACCTGGGTCACCTCGAAGTCGACGGCGATGCTGGCGAGCGCGTAGGCGTCGGCCGGCGCGAGGCCCCGCTCCTCGCCGAGGAACTTGATGGTCTCGCGGATGCAGATCTTCATCGCCTCGTTCAGGTCCTCGTGCAGGCCGACGCAGATCCAGTGGGTGCGCGTCTCCGCGCGCGGCCAGGCGAGCGGGCGGCCCTTGATGAGGTCGAGCTCGAAGGTGCCGGTGAGAGAGGTCTCGATCGCGGTGAGGTCCACTTCGCCGTCGCCCTGCGCCGCGTGGCCGTCGCCGCACATGAAGAGCGCGCCCGGCACGTGCACGGGCAGATAGAAGGTGGTGCCGGCGGTCAGGTCCTTGAGGTCGATGTTGCCGCCATAGGCGCCGGGCGGCACCGAGCTCAGGCGGCCGAGGCTGCGCGCCGGCGCCGTCGCCATGATGCCGAAGAACGGCGCCAGCGGCACCTCGATGCGCTCGGAGAATTTCGCCACCTGCCGCTCGAGATCGAAGCGGATGACGATGCTGCGGTTGAGGGTGAATTCGTCGGCGAGACCGCCCTTGTTCATGCGCATCGTATTGACGCCATAGGGGACACGCGGCGTGGCGTCGAGGATCTTCACGACAAGCACGTCGCCGGGCTCGGCGCCCTCCACATAGACCGGCGCCGACACCACATGCGGTCCGAGGCCGCTGTGCTGCACCTTGGCGTAGATCGCGATCGCGTCCGCCAGCACGCCCTCGCGGGGAATGCCGTGGCGGGCGAAGAAGCGTTCCGGCGGACCCTGGTCGCCGAGCAGGCCCTCGTGCGAGACGGTCTCGACGGTGACGGTGGCGCCGGGCTTGACGCGGAGCGCCGGCTCCGCCGCGGCGGAGAGATAGCCCCAATGCACGGTCTCCGGTCCCGCCAGCAGGCGATAGCGGTTGCGGCCTTCCTGGCGCACCAGCCCCGCCTTCGCCGCGCGCTGCTCAAGCCCGTCGCCGCTCAGGAGATGCGACGAGCTCGGCGGCACGATCGCTTTCTCCGCGAGCTCGCCCTTGCCTGCGGCGGATCTGAGCCCCTTCTGCAGGAAGATGCGCTGCTCGCGATCGACGAGACCGAGGCGGAACAGCTCGTCGACGAAATGCGTGTAGCTGCCGGGCACCGAGGCGAGCGTCCTCGCGTGATCCAACGGATGATCGGCGGCGCGGTCGGCCATGGCCCCTGTCCCTTGATGTCGTCGTGATCGGACGCCGCGGCTTGCGGCGGCGCTGCGAGAGGCTAGACTTTGCCCAAAGCGGCGGAGCCCAGCAAGCAGCCAGATGCCGGTTTCCCGCGCAGGTCAGGACGTTTCATGAGCGCCAACTCCCCGCCCCGCATCGCCCTCCTCGGCTTCTCGATCGAGTGCAACAAATTCGCGCCGCCGGCCACCGAGGCGGATTTCTCCGCGCGCGCCTTTGCGGCGGGAGAAGCGCTGCTGGCGGAGGCACGCGCTCCGGCGCCGCGCTTCACGCCCGAGCTGCCGGGCTTCGTCGCGGCAATGGACCGCACCGGCCCCTGGACGCCGGTGCCGATCCGCCTCGCCCAGGCGCAGCCCAACGGGCCGGTGGTGGACGCCTTCTTCCAGCAGCTGATGCGGGAATGGCGCCAGGGTCTCGAAGCGGCGAAGCCGCTCGACGGCGTCTATGTCTGCGCCCACGGCGCCGGCCTCACCACCGAGGAGGACGATCCCGACGGCGCCCTCCTCGCCCTGGCACGCGCGGCGGTCGGGCCCGACGTTCCCATCGTCGCCACCTTCGATCTTCACGCCAACGTCTCCGAGCGGATGGTGGAGAGCATCGACGTCTTCATCGGCTACCGCACCAACCCGCACCTGGACATGCGCGAGCGCGGCGAGGAGGCGGCCCTGGCCATGCGCGAGCTCCTCGCCGGCCTCAAGCCCAAGCACGCCCGCATCCGCCTGCCGATCGTGCCACCCACCGTCACCATGCTCACCGCCGGCGGCCCCTATGCCGACATGATCCGCTACGGCCAGCAGAAGCAGACGCCGGAGATCCTCAACGTCTCCGTCATGGGCGGCTTTGCCTACGGCGATACCGCGAAGAACGGCCTCTCGGTCATCGTGACGGCGCGGCGTGACTTGCAGGCGGCCCGCACGCTCGCGCGGGAGATCGCCGAGCTCGGCTGGGCCAACCGCGAGCGCTTCCGGCCGAAACTCACTTCGCTCGAGGCGGCGACGGCGATGGCGGTGGCCGCGGGCAAGGATCCGGCGCGGCCCGCGCTGTGCTTCGCCGATGTCGCCGACAACCCCGGCGGCGGCGGGCGCGGCAACACGACCTATATCCTGGAAGCCCTATTGAAGGCGGGCGCCGAGGGCGCGCTGCTCGGCATCTTCAACGACCCGCCGCTCGCCGCGGAAGCGCACCGGCTGGGCGAAGGCGCGAGCTTCCGCGCCCGCTTCAACCGCGCGGAGACCCAGAGCTTCTCGACGCCGTTCGAATCAGCGGCCAAAGTGATCAGGCTCTCCGACGGCAATTGCGTCGGCCGGCGCGGCATCTATGGCGGCACGCGCCTGGCGCTCGGCCCTTCCGCCGCGCTCCAGGTCGGCGGTGTCACGGTGGCGGTGATCTCCAACCGCCACCAGTGCGCCGACCCCGTGTTCTTCGAGATGTTCGGCCTCGACATCGCCAAGGCGCGCGCCGTCGTCGTCAAGTCGCGAGGCCATTTCCGCGGCGGCTTCGACGAGTTCTTCACCCACGACCGCATCGTCGAAGTGGACTGCCCCGGCCTCACCTCGCCGATGCTGAGCCGCTTCTCCTGGACGCGCCTGCCGCGGCCGGTGATCCCGCTCGACGATGACGTGACCTGGACGCCGCCGT
>DATKPX010000377.1:0-9419 GCA_035523855.1 Allostellaceae bacterium | reverse complement strand
ATCGATCGAGGTCGGCTCCGCCGCGATCGCGATCCTGAGCTCCTGCGCGCCGGCCATCGATGCCGGCAGCACCGCCGCCGCGAGGAAAAGCAATCCGCAGAGCCGTGCAATCATCTCCTCTCCCCCGGGCTCGTTGGCCCGCAATCGCCCAAGACCGGGGACTCTGACCAAAAGCGGGCGGGGTTGCAACCGGGGGCGCGGCGCTTGCGCCTTCACGAGCGCGCCATTCGCCCTTGGCGCCCGCCACGCCGTTCCGGCATAGTAGGGACCCACGCATTTCTGTCACTTTTCGAGGTCGCGCCCGTGCCTGCACCGGTATTTTCCAGTATCGAGATGATCCGAAAGCTGATCGCATTCGATACGACCAGCCGAGATTCCAATCTTGCGCTGATCGATTTCGTGCGCGCTTACCTCGCGCAGCACGGCATCGAGAGCGAGCTCTTCCACGACGCCGACCGGCGCAAGGCCAATCTCTATGCGACCCTCGGTCCCACCGATCGCGGCGGCGTGATGCTGTCGGGCCACACCGACGTCGTTCCCGTCGACGGCCAGGAGTGGTCGAGCAATCCCTTCGAGGTCGTCGAGCGCGACGGCAAGCTCTACGGCCGCGGCACCTCCGACATGAAAAGCTTCGTCGCGGTAGCGCTGGCGATGGTGCCGGAATTCCTGGCGCGCGGCCTTAAGACGCCGATCCACTTGGCGCTCTCCTATGACGAGGAGGTCGGCTGCGTCGGCGTGCGCAGCATGATTGCAGACGTCGCAAAACGGTCGGTGCGCCCCGCCTTCTGCATCGTCGGCGAGCCCAGCCTGATGAAGCCGGTGATCGCGCATAAGGGCAAGATCAGCCTCGCCTGCCATGTGCGCGGCCTCGAGAGCCATTCGGCCCTCACCCATCTCGGCGTCAACGCGGTGGAGGCGGCGGCGGAGATCATCGCCTACCTCAAGGGCATGGCGCGCAGGCGGCGCGACCACGGTCCCTTCGACCGCGACTTCTCGCCGCCCTACTCGACCATCCACACCGGCGTCGTGAACGGCGGCACCGCGCTCAACATCGTGCCGAAGGATTGCAGCTTCATCTTCGAGTTCCGCACCCTGCCAGGCGATCCGCCGCAGCCGCTGCTGGCGGAGGTGAAGCGCTTCGCCGAGAGCCTGCTGCCGGAGATGCGTTCGCCCCAGGCGGGCACCGGCATCACCTTCGAGGAGCTGAACTCGACGCCCGGCCTTTCCGCCGAGCCCGATTCCGAGGTCGCCCGCCTCGCCGCCGCGCTCTCCGGCGCCAACGAGACCGGCAAGGTGAGCTTCGGCACCGAGGCGGGCCTCTTCGAGAAGGCGGGCATTCCGACCGTGGTCTGCGGACCCGGCTCGATCGACCAGGCTCACAAGCCCGACGAGTTCATCGAGATCGACCAGGTGCGCCAGTGCGAGGCGTTCCTGCGTCGCCTCCTCGACCGCGTCGCGGCCTGAGCTTCCCATGGCAGGCAAAATCATGCGCGACATCACCTACCCCGTCGACCTCGTCCCGCCGGACATCTCGCCCTATCGCAAGGGCAACACCGGCCTCGACTACGTCACCACCTTCGACAGCGGCAAGCCCGGTCCCCATGTGCTGGTGAACGCGCTCACCCACGGCAACGAGATCTGCGGCGCCATCGCCGTCGACGGCGTGTTCCGCTCCGATGTCCGCCCCACGCGCGGCAAGCTGAGCCTCAGCTTCGCCAACTGGGCCGCCTTCCAGTCCTTCGATCCGCGCAACCCCACCGCGTCCCGCTTCGTCGACGAGGATTTCAACCGGCTCTGGGATCCGGCGACGCTCGGCGGCCCGCGCAAGAGCACCGAGCTCGCGCGGGCACGCGAGATGCGGCCCTTTATCGACACCGTGGACATGCTGCTGGACATCCATTCCATGCAGCACGCGACCGAGGCGCTGAGCCTCGCCGGGCTGCTGGACAAGTCGCTGGCGCTGGCGCAGGCGATCGGCGCGCCACGGCTCATCGTGCGCGACGAGGGCCACGCCGCCGGCCGGCGGCTGCGCGACTACGCCGGCTTCGGCGATCCCGCCTCGCCCAAAGCGGCCTCGCTCATCGAATGCGGCCAGCACTGGGAGCGTGCCGCCGCGGATGTGGCCCACGATGTCACCTGGCGCTTCCTGGCAGCGAGCGGCATCCTGCCGCCCGCCGAGGCGGAGCGGCAGCGCGCGCGTCCTCCGGTCGCCCAGCGCGTCATCACCGTCACCCACGCCGTCACCATCGAGAACGACCGCTTCGAGTTCACCGCCGACTATCGCGGCCTCGAGGTGATCCCGAAGGCCGGCACCGTGCTCGGCCGCGACGGCAGCCGCGAGGTGCGCACGCCCTATGACGACTGCGTCCTCATCATGCCGTCCCGCCGCCTCACCCGCGGCCAGACCGCCGTCCGGCTGGGGCGGTTCAGCTAGCCGACGACAGGACCCGTGACCGGCCGCGCGATCCTTGCCATCGATCAGGGCACCACCAGCACGCGCTCGGTGGTCTTCGATGCCGAAGGAACCGTGCTCGGCGAGGCGCAGCGGGAGCTGCAGCAGCATTACCCCGCGCCCGGCTGGGTCGAGCATGATGCCAACGAGATCTGGCAGTCGGTTTTGGCGACCGCACGCCAGGCGCTGTCGGCGGCCAAGCTCAACGCGCGCGACGTCGCCGGCATCGGCATCACCAACCAGCGCGAGACCACCGTGCTGTGGGAGCGCGCCACTGGCCGGCCGCTCCACCGCGCCATCGTCTGGCAGGACCGCCGCACCGCCCCGCGCTGCGCCGAGCTTGCCGCCGCCGGCCATGGGCCCGAGGTGCAGGCCAAGACCGGCCTCGTCCTCGATCCCTACTTCTCCGCCACCAAGATCGACTGGCTCCTCGATCATGTGCCCGGCGCCCGGGCGCGGGCCGCGCGCGGCGAGCTCGCCGCCGGCACCATCGACAGCTTCCTGCTCTGGCGGCTGACCGGCGGCGCCGTCCACGCGACCGACGCCACGAATGCCGCGCGCACCCTCGTCTTCGACATCCTGCGCCAGGAGTGGGATGAGGGGCTGCTGCAGCTCTTCCGCGTGCCGCGGCCGCTGCTGCCGGCGGTGCAGGACAGCGCCGGCCTCTTCGGCGCCACGAGCGCGGATCTCTTCGGCGCGCCGATTCCGGTGCTCGGCATCGCCGGCGATCAGCAGGCCGCCACCGTGGGCCAGGCCTGCTTCACGCCGGGCATGATCAAGTCGACCTATGGCACCGGCTGCTTCGCCGTGCTCAACACCGGCGCCAAGCCGGTGCTGTCGCGCAACCGGCTGCTCACCACCCTCGCCTACCGCCTGGACGGCAAGCCCACCTACGCGATCGAGGGCGCGATCTTCATCGCCGGCGCGGCGGTGCAGTGGCTGCGCGACGGGCTGGGTCTCGTCCGCCAGGCCGGCGAGACCGCGGCGCTCGCCGCCGCCGCCGATCCGAAGCGAAGGGTCTATCTGGTGCCCGCCTTCACCGGCCTCGGCGCGCCCTATTGGGACGCCGAGGCGCGCGGCGCGCTCTTCGGCCTGACCCGCGACGTCGGCCGCGCCGAGATCGCGCGGGCGACGCTCGAGGCCTCCTGCTTCCAGACCCGCGATCTCCTGGAAGCGATGCGCGCCGACGGCGCCACGCTCGCGAGCCTCCGCGTCGATGGCGGCATGGTGGCGAATGACTGGCTGATGCAGCGCATGGCCGATCTCCTGGGCCTGCGGGTGGAGCGGCCGCGCACCATCGAGAGCACCGTGCGCGGCGCCGCGGCGCTCGCCGGCCTCGCTGCCGGGCTCTATCCCTCCCTCGACGCGATCGCCCGGCACTGGGCGCTCGACCGCTCCTTCGAGCCGAAACTCGCCGCGGACGAGCGTGATCAGCTCTATGCCGGCTGGCGGGACGCAGTGAGCCGCACGCTCTCGCGGCAGCCATGAGCGAGATCCGCTCCGTCGTCACGCGCCGTGCCGAGCTTGGCGAGAGCCCGATCTGGGACCGCCGCGAGAACGCGCTCTGCTGGATCGACGGGCGCGGGCGCACGGTGAACCGCTACGATCCGAACACCGGGACGAACCGCGCGGTGGCCGTGCCGGAGCAGGTGCACGCGATCGCCTTCACCCGCTCCCGCCGCCTGCTGGCGGTCTTCGAGGCGAGCCTCGCCTTCCTCGACTTCGAGACCGGCGCGCTGGAGCCGATCGCGCGGGTGATCGAGGGCGTTGACGACAACCTCAACGACGGCTGCTGCGACCGCGCCGGCCGCTTCTGGGTCGGCAGCAAGGCGCGCGACTGGGTGAGCCCGATCGGCGCTTTGTTCCGCATCGACGCGGATCTCTCCATCCATCGCATGGACGAGGGCATCCAGCTCTCCAACGGCATGGGCTGGAGCCCGGACGACCGCACCATGTACTTCATCGATTCGATGCCGCGGGAGATCTACGCCTACGATTTCGACGCCGCCACCGGCGCCATCGCCAACCGCCGCGTGCTCGTGCGCATCGCCGGGGAGCACGGGCTGCCCGACGGGATGACCGTCGATGCCGAGGGTTTTCTCTGGGTCGCGCAGTGGAATGGCGGCCGGGTGGTGCGTTATGACCCCGAGGGAAAGATCGATCGGGTGATCGAGACGCCGGTGAGCCGGCCCACCAGCTGCACCTTCGGCGGCCCCGACCTGACCACGCTCTACGTCACCTCCGGCACCATGCGCATGAGCGCCGAGGAGCTCACCCGCGAGCCCCGCGCCGGCCACCTCTTCGCGCTCGAGACCGCAATCCGAGGACTGCCGGAACCGCGTTTCGCCGGCGGGTGAAGCCACCCAATCCTGGCGCGCCATGGAATCGGGCTCCGGGGATCTGCAACCCATGCTGGAGGTCTGCCGCACAGGACGGCGCGCGGCGATCGATGGGCTTCGCCGGCATTCCCGACGAGCGGGAACGCGCCGATGTCATCGCCTGTCTGAAGCAGGCGAGCAGGCCTTAAGGGCGATCAGAACCGCCTGGGTATGTAGCGCGAGAGGCCGGCCATGCCCAGCATCATCACGCCGCCGGCGATGAAGACCGCCGGCAGCTCGAAAAACGTCAGCAGCGCGGTGAAGACCGCCGGCGGCAACAGCTGGGTCGCGTCGCGATAGCTGGCGAAGACCGCGGTCATCTCGCTGCGCTCGTAGGGATGGACGGCACGCAGGTAGAGCGAGTTGCCGGCGCCGTCCAGCACCTCGGTCGCGAGCGCGCCCAGAATCAGCGCGATCGCGCCGAGCCAGGCCGACTGCATCAGCAGGGCGGTCACCAGCGTGACTACGCCCGAGGCGGCATAGCCCGCGACGAAGAGCTTGCGCACGCCGTAGCGGCGCCCGAGCCAGCCCCAGAGCGGCACCGTCCACATCATGCCGAGGCCGATGGAAACGATGGCGCCGCCCAGCTCGGCGCCAAGCCCGCTCTGCACGGCGTAGATCGGTGCGTAGACCTGGAACATGCTCCACCAGGAGGAGCGGCCGACCGAGAGCACCCAGGCCAGCCGCAGCCGCGGCTGGGCGAAGAACCGGCGCACCGACCGCAGCGGATTCTGCGGCGGCCGTGGCGGCGCGCGACGCCGGGGCTCGGCGGCGATGGAGCCGCGCAGGCTCAGCATCAGCGCGATGCCGCTGGCCGCCGAGACCAGGAAGGGAAGCCAGACCACGACATTGATCTGCAGCCAGACGCCGAGCCAGGGACCGATCGTGTAGGGCGTCGCGCCGAAGAAGATCCGCTTCGCCTCGAAGCGGCCGAGCTCGGCGCGCGGGATCTGATCGAGGATGCAGAGATTGAGCACGATCTCGAGGCAACCGAGAGCGAAGACGTTGAGGAGCAGGCCGAGCACCAGCCCGGCGACCGTGGCGGTCAAGAGGAGCAGGCCTGAAGCGCAGAGGCAGCCGGCGCCCAGCGCCAGCACGCCCGAGCGCTGGACCCTGCGCACCAGCAGCGGCAGCGAGAGACGGCCGCCGAAGCCGGCGAGGCCGACGCCGAGATAAGCGAGGCTCACCAGCCGCGCCTCGCCCAGCACATGGAGCGCCTCTACCGGCAGCACGGTCAGCACGACCGTCTGCGCGAAGCCGAACAGGATGAAAAGCGCCGCAAAGATCGTGCTTCTGGTGGCGCGGGAAGCGGGCCTGGTGATCGGCGGCGTCAGCACTGGCGTCCGAAGGTGCTCGCGGCACCCCCCACCCCAACCCTCCCCCTCGAGGAGGGAGGGGATCGTCTACTGCTGCAGCCTTCCGCCCCTCCCCCCTTGAGGGGGAGGGCTGGGAGGGGGGTGCAGCGAAGGCTCATGACGGTCGAAACTGAGTGTCAGCCCGCGCGAGCTTCTCCGCCGCGAGCCGGCTTGCATCCGCGCTCGGCTCGCCGAGCCGGACCGCCACATGGCCGTTCTTCTCGGCGAATCCCAGATAGGCGTAGCCGGTGCCGCTATCGCGCACGAATTCCTGGAAGGCGCGCCACTCGTGCCGTTCCCAGCTCGGATAATTGAAGTACTCGTCGAAGACGATGACGGTGCCGGCGCGCAGCCGCGGCGCCAGGGCGCGCAGCACGGTAACCGTCGAGGAGTAGATGTCGCAGTCGACGTGAAGACAGGCCACGGGCTCGTCGGGATGTGCCGCGAGGAAGGGCGGCAGCGTGTCGGTGAACCAGCCGCGATGCAGCGTCACGTTGCCGGGCACCTCCGGCAGCGTGCCGCCGCGGCCGAACTTGCCCTTCCGCTCGTAGGTGCCGGACCAGTCCTCCGGCAGCCCCTCGAAGCTGTCGAAGCCGTGGAACGGCCGCGCCACGCGGCCGGCGACGTAGCGGAGGCTCGCCCCGTCGGCGACGCCGAACTCCAGCATCAGCCCCGTCCCAGGCGCCTCGCGCGCCGCATGGAGCAGCAGCTCCCAGCGATCCCTGAACATCAGCGCGTCGCGCATATGCGCCTCGATATAGTCGAGGCTGCGGGCCTTGGCGCGCGCCTGCAGATCGGTGACGAGATAGCGCGCGTGATACTTCAGGACGAAGCGGCGATAGAGCCGCTCGGAGATCGAGAGCGGGCGCGGACCGTCGCGGCGAAAGAGCTTCATCGCCGGCCCGGCACGGCATCGCGCCGGGTCGCCGCCTTCAGATGAACCAGCATGGGATAGAGCGCCGAGAAGAGCGCGAGCGCCACTCCGTAGGTGCCCTCGCGATAGCCGCGGCGGGCGACATAGGACTTCCAGGCCCGGCTCGCCATGCGGCGGAGCGAGGCGCCGAGCGGCGGGATGTCGCCGCGCTCGACGGCATCGAGGGCGGCGAGATCGGTATAGCGGTTGAGGCGGGCGATCATGTCCGAGATATCGCGATAGACGAAATGCTGCAGCGGCTCGCGCAGGGTCCCGCGCTTGCCCCCGAGCTCGATCCGCGGGTGGACGCGGCCGCTGCCCCAGCGCTTCATGCCCTTGCGGAAGAGCGCCGGCTTGGCGGCGACGCCGTTATAGGCGCCCCAGCCGTGGCGCACCAGATGCGTTCCCACATGGTTTGCCATCGGCACGATGAAGTAGCCGTCGGCCGCCGCCGGCAATGCCGCGCGGATCTCCGCCGCGAGCGCCGGCGTCGCCCGCTCGTCGGCATCCACCTCGAGGATCCAGCCGCCGCTGCAGGCGGCGATGCCGGCATTGCGCCGGTCCGCCTCGAGCTCCCACTCGCCCTCGATGACCCGGGCGCCGGCGGCGCGGGCGATCTCGCCGGTGCGGTCGCGCGAGCGGTCCAGCAGAACCACGATCTCGTCGGCAAATCGGAGACCGGCGAGGCAATCGGCGATGCGCGCCTCCTCGTCGCGGGCCACCACCAGGGCCGAGAGGCGCCCTGCCCCGTCAGCCGCGCCCGCCGCCTCGCCCACCGTCGCCATCCGCCCGAGAGCCTCCCTCTCCCGGGCGACAACCTCGTTCAGGAGCCCCCTCGCCGTCAACCGGCGTGGACGGGATGCCCTGGGCTATGGAACCGAGCGAGAGATTTCTTGGCGTGCGCAGGCCGAACCGGACGGCCGCGCCGTCGACCCCGCTACCAGCGGAGGACCATCTTCCCCGGCAGCATCTCGAAGCTTTGGAAGCGTCCGAGAAACTCCGTCCCGAGGATGGACTCCGGCAGCGATGCATCGACGACGACCGCCTTCACGTTGAAGAGCGTGAGCGTGCCGAATTGCATGTAGGGAATGAGCACCGGCGCCGCCGGCGCCTCGCCGGCGCTGGTCTTCACCCGCTGCGAATAGTCCAGCGCGCTCTTGGTCAGACCGGCCGCGCGGGCATCGTTGAGCGTCAGCAGAAGCTGCGTTTCTGCTTGATCGACACGAAAGTGAATGTGTCGATCATTGATCTTTGCCTCGGTATGGATCTGGCCGTCTGCGCTCGCGGGAATGCTCCGCTCGCTGGTGGCGTGGTAGAAGAGCGAGCTGGTGGCGCCCGCGTGCGCCGTCCCGGTCGAAGGCAGGCGCGAGATCACGCCGGCCGACATCACCAATGTCGCCACGACCGTGACGCCAACGGCGACAAACGCCAGCTTGAGAGTCCGGCCGGCACGCCGCGCCTGTCGCGCCGCCTCGCCGTCTCTCATCGGCATCCGGTCCATATCGCCGGAATCGGGACTAACCTTGCGCATTGTCGACTCTTCGCCTGCTGGACCGCTCGAATGGTCGATATCACTGCGACAGGTACGCCGACTGCACGGCCTGCTCGAACAGCGCCGATAGAGCGCCCGAGATGTCGCCGCCCGTCTGCACGGCGAAATACAGACCCGGCGACGCGCAGCTCTGCAACGTCGGGCCGATGTTGTTCTGGATCGGCTTGATGTAACTGGTGTACCACGAGTCCGTCGGCAGCGGCAGGTAAACGGTGTAGAGGACCGCGATCCTGATGCCGCGGTTCTTGATCGTCGTACACTTCGCCGTGTTGATCGTGTAGGTGCGCGTCCCGTTGACGACCTTGTCGTTGACGCCGTCGGTGACCAGGAACAGCACTTCCTGCGGCGTGTCGCCGTTGATGTTGCTGCCGTTGCCGGGAGTCGGCATGGTGGTATTGAGACTCGTGAGCGCACTCTCGAAATCGGTGTCCTCGTCATTGTTGTTGGTGCTCTGGACGAGGTGATTCTGCGAGTACACCTCCAGCATGCTGATATTGCCGGCCGAAGTCTGCGCGGTGTTCAGGCTGGAGGTCAGCGTCTGGATCGTGGTTACCGCAACATCGAAGGTATAGATACCCATTCGATAAACGGCCTTGTTCTGGTTCTCGGTGTTCTGCGCGGTATTCATGAGATCCTGCGCAGCCTGACGGACGAGGTCCATGCGCAGCGTGAGATTGAGACTGCGCGCGAGCTCGTAATTGTCCATGCGGACGCCCTGCGCATTCAGCGGATTGCCGGAAAGCTCGGAGTCCGTGCGCGCGATCTCGTG
>DATKPX010000376.1:0-3254 GCA_035523855.1 Allostellaceae bacterium | reverse complement strand
CCCGCGCGTAATCCTTCGCCGCTGCGGCCTCTTTGAAGCGGCGATAGCGCGCGGTCGGGATGTCGTATTTGGCGCAGAAATCCTTGGTGAAGCCTTTGGAGCCCTCGAGCGCGGCGGCGGCGGCGGCGGGCCCGAAGGCGGCGATGCCGGCGGCTTCCAGCCGGTCGACGAGGCCCGCCACCAGCGGCGCCTCCGGCCCGACCACCACGAAATCGATGCGCTCGCTCCGCGCGAAGCTCACCAGCCGGTCGATCTCCAGCGCGCCGATCGGAACGCAGGTGGCGAGCGCCTCGATGCCGGGATTGCCGGGCGCCGCGTAGAGCCGGTCGCAGAGCGGCGAGGCCGCGATCGCCCAGCAGAGCGCGTGCTCGCGGCCGCCCGAACCCACCACCAGAACCCGCATGCCTCGGCTCCCTCGTTGCAACCGGCGGCGTCTTGTATCATAGACGGGCATGGCACCAAGCACCCGCGAAGCGGCCGACTCGGCGCGCGTCAACCTGCCGGAATTCACCGTCGGCGAGCTCTCCCTGGCGATCAAGCGCAGCCTGGAGCAGGGCTTCTCCTATGTCCGCGTGCGCGGCGAGATCTCCGGCTTCAAGCGCCATTCCTCCGGCCATTGCTACCTGTCGCTGAAGGACGCCGACGCGGTCATCGACTCGGTGATCTGGCGGCCGACCGCGGCGCGACTCCAGGTGAAGCCCGAGGACGGCATGGAGGTGATCTGCACCGGCCGTGTCACCACCTATGCCGGCCGCTCCAAGTACCAGCTCGTCATCGAGAGCCTGGAGCTCGCCGGCGAGGGCGCGCTCCTCAAGATGCTGGAAGAGCGGCGCAAGCGGCTGCTCGCCGAGGGGCTGTTCGACGACGACAGGAAGCGCGCGCTGCCTTTCCTGCCGGAGGTGATCGGCGTCATCACCTCGCCGACCGGGGCCGTCATCCGCGACATCCTGCACCGGCTGGAGGACCGCTTTCCCCGCCACGTGCTGCTCTGGCCGGTGGCCGTGCAGGGCGAGGGCGCGGCGGCCCAGATCGCTGCCGCCATCGAAGGCTTCAACCGGCTGTCGCCGGACGGGCCGGTGCCGCGCCCCGATCTCCTCATCGTGGCGCGCGGCGGCGGCAGCCTCGAGGATCTGATGGCCTTCAACGAGGAGATCGTGGTGCGGGCGGCGGCGGCCTCGCGGATCCCGCTGATCTCCGCGGTCGGCCACGAGACCGACACCACCCTCATCGACTTCGCCAGCGACCGTCGGGCGCCGACGCCGACCGCGGCGGCGGAGATGGCGGTGCCGGTGCGCCTCGATCTGGTGGCGGAGGTGAGCGAACTCGGCGGCCGCGCGGTGGCGGGGCTGGTGCGCCTCCTCGACGAGCGGCGGCTCCGCATCGAGGGTCTCGCGCGCGGGCTTCCCGACCCGCGCTCGCTGCTGGAGAGCGCGACCCAGCGCCTCGACGACCGCGCCGAGCGGCTGGCGCTCGGTCTCCGGCAGTTCCTGCACCTGGAGAGGGAGCGCGTGCGCGGCCTCGCCGGACGGCTCAGCGGCGAGGCGCTGCAGCGGCAGATCGCGCGGGCGCGGGACAAGCTGGACGCGCTTCCCGATCGGCTGCAAGGCGCGCTGGGGCGCGTGCTCGAGCATCACCGCCGTCGCGTCGAAGCCGCGGGTGGACGGTTGGATAACTTCAACGCCGTCATTCTGAAGGCGCTCGAGCGCGGCTTCGCCGTGGTGCGCGATGCTGGCGGCAAGGCGGTGGTCTCCGCCCAGGCGGTGGCGCATGGCGCCGCGCTCACCATCGAGTTCCATGACGGCCGGGTCGCGGCAATCGCCGACGGCGCGACCCGTCGGCGGCCGCGCAGCAAACCGGACGAGCCCGACCAAGGCAGCCTGCTGTGAGGATTCGGGTCGTCATCGCTGCAGTCGCGCTATGCGCAGCGCCCGCGTCGGCGGCGCCGGCGGCCGATGACATCATCCTCAGCGGCGCTATCGAGCAGAGCGCGCTCGTCCGCGGCTCGGTGCCGCCCGGCACGACGGTGAGCCTCGACGGCAAGCCCGTCCGTGTCGCGCCCGACGGGCATTTCATCTTCGGCCTCTCCCGCGACGCGCCGGCGCAGGCGAGCCTCGCCGCGACGTTTCCCGACGGCAAGAGCGTGACGCGCGACCTCACGGTGGCGGCGCGGCAATACGAGATCCAGCGCATCAACGGCCTGCCGCCGCAGATGGTGACGCCGGCGCCGGAGGTGCTGGACCGCATCAAGCGCGAGCGCGAGGAGATCATCGCCGCGCGCTCAACCGACAGCGGCCTGCTCTTCTTCGAAATACCGTTCGAGTGGCCGATCACCGGCCCGATCAGCGGCGTCTATGGCAGCCAGCGGATCCTCAACGGCGAGCCGCGGGCGCCGCATCTCGGCGTCGACGTGGCGGCGCCCACGGGAACGCCGGTGCATGTGGCCGCCTCCGGCACGGTGAGCCTTGCCGAGCGCGATCTCTATTTCACCGGCGGCACCATCATCGTCGATCACGGCTACGGCCTGTCGACGATCTACCAGCATCTCTCGCGCCTCGACGTGGCGGCCGGCGACAAGGTGGAGCAGGGCCAGGTGATCGGCGCCGTCGGCGCCACCGGCCGCGTCACCGGCCCGCATCTCCACTGGGGCGTCAACTGGTACAACACGCCGCTCGACCCCCAGCGCATCGTCGGACCGATGCCGAAGTGACAGCCGCTACTCCGGCCAGCGCCGGTGCAGCCAGAACCAGTGGTCGGGCTTCTCGCGGACCCAGCGCTCCAGCACCTGGTTCACCTGCGTCATCAGCGCCAGCGTGTCGCGCTCGGCGTTGCCGGTGCGCGCGTACGGGATCGGCGGCTCGACGGTGATGCGGAAGCGCGCTTTCGGCAGCCGGTCGACGCGGACCGGCACCACGGCGCAGTCGTAGCGGAGCGCCAGCCGCGCGAGCGCCGGCGCCGTCATCGCCTGGCGGCCGAAGAACGGGACGGCGATGCCGTCGTTCATCTTCTGGTCCACCAGCATGGCGATGTGGCGATGCTCCTGCATGGCGGCCAGCGCCCGGCGCGCGGCGACGGCGCCTTTCGGCACCAGCTCGCTCCCCACGACGCTCCGCGCGTCGTTGATGATGCGGTCGACGAAGGGATTGTTGGCGGCGCGGTAGATCTCCGCCACCTCCAGCCCGGCCTGGGTCACCGCGAGGGTCGCCACCTCCCAGTTGCCGAAATGGCCGGAGAAGAAAATGGCGCGCCTTCCTTCC
>DATKPX010000375.1:0-4133 GCA_035523855.1 Allostellaceae bacterium | reverse complement strand
TCTTTCAAAACTGTGTCGTCGCCGCGCCCCGAAGTCGGTTTCGCGGTCTCCGCCTTCCTGCGGCTTCATCAGATCCCAAGCGGCATATCACGCCACGCGGCGGCCGCAGGTCAGCGATTGAACCTCGCTAAAATCCGGCATAACCGTCAGCGGATGCTTAAGGGGCATGTCAGCAAAACCACTTATGCATTCGGTGGTGTGCGGCGGCGGGCCGCACGGGTCCCGGGCATGATGCCGTCCTTCCAGGCGACGACAACGGGGAGAACCGCGAGCCGGCGTCGCAACAAGACTAAGTCGACCAGGGGCGGCTACAACCGATGAGCGAAAGGGATGGCAGCGTCCCCGGAAGAAATCAGGTGGGCTTGCCCGAGAGCTCCTTCTTGAGCTTCTCCACCATGTCGCTGGCGCCGTTGAGATGCGGGTTGACCTTGAGAGCGGCCTCGAAGGCCTTGAGCGCCGCCTCCTTCTTGTCGAGGACCAGGTAGATCTGGCCGAGGCCGGAGAGGGCGCCGAAATGCCGGGGCTCGAGCTTGAGCGTGCGCTCGATGTCGGCGACGCTGGCGTCGTAGTCGCCGCGCATGAACTCCACCGTCGCGCGCTTGTTGAAGCCCTCGGCGAAGCTGTCGTCGAGGGCGACCACCCGGTTGAAGGCGTCGAGCGCCGCGTCGAGATCGCCCGCCTGCATGGCATTGGCGCCGAGCTCCATCAGCGCATCGACCTGGGCGTTGCCGTCCTCGCTCCAGATGCGCCAGATCTTCTGCTCGACGAGGCGCGATTCCGTGCTGGTCCTGGCGCTCTGCAGGTCGCCGAAGAGATCCCTGAGCCGCGGGTCGTCCTGGCGGGCGAAGGCGGGCGCCGTGACGGCAGCGAGCAAAAGGACGGCCAGGAGCGCGAGGCGCATCGGATTTCTATAGCGGAGCCGCCGTCCCGCGACCAGTCCCGACCCTGTGAGGGAAGCCGCCCCCTCAGCGCATGTTGGCGGCGAAATCCCTGAGCAGGCGGCTGGCGAAATTCGCCGGCGCCACCGCGCCGCCCTCCCGCACCTCGTCGAGGAACCGGGTGATGCCGGCGCGCTCTTCCGGCGGCAGCTCCTCCGCCTCGCGGAATGCCATCGCCCATTGCGGGAAGGCGCGCCGCTCGCACGGCGTCGAGATGATGGTGGTCACGTTCTTGTGGCGGGGATCGCGCCGGATCTCCTCATAGAGGCCCAGCACGGCCTTTTCTTCCCCTTCCAGCGCCTGCATGAAATTGCCGTCCACATAGAGCAGCAGGCCGGTGATGCCGAGCCGCGGGTTCTTGCGCCGGCTCTGCTGGAGGATCTCGCCGAGCACGCCCGCCGACCAGAGACGGGTCGCACAGCTGACGTAGACGAGAGTATGCAGCATCGTCGGCCCGGCGAGTGAGAGCCGCAGGAATCAGAAGGAAGATGGTCGCATTCCGCGGCGCGGCAAGCCGCCCGCGGCGCTCAGCGGGCCCGCTGGGCGCCCTCGACGACGATCTCGATCAGCCGGTCGGTGCTGCGCTGTTCGCCCATCTGCCGCAGCGCGGCGCGGAAGACCGCCTCCACCTGGGAGTCGGGGACGACGACGGTGCGGGCGGTGCCGAAAGTGGCGGAGCGGAGCGTCGCCGGCGCCAGGCGGTTGACGGCGAGAACGGTGAGCGCCACCAGCTCGGCCATCGCCTCGTCGCTGGCCGGCGCAGCGGGCGGCGCCAGCGTGGCGCTCGCGCGCTTCACGACGGTCGGCTCTCTCATCGCCAGGGCTCGACGCATTCGATCCCGATAGCAGGCCGCCAATTACATATTTGTGATACGGCGCAAGCTCGCGGATTTGCGGGGTTTCTCGGCAGGCGCATCGGCTTCGCGCGGGACGGCGCGGGCCGCGACTCGGAGCGTCGGGCGCGTGCCGGGATAGATCAGCCGAAGCCGCCGGTCGGCGATGCGGAGCGTCACTGGCAGCCGGCCCAGCACGTCGCCGTCGATCTGCACCGGCGATCCTTCCGGCCCACTGATGCGCGCGGCCGCGGTCTCGGTGATGGCGACATCGGGCAGCCGGTGCAGGAAGCTGCCGGCGAGCGCCACCAGATAGCGCAGCGCCGCCCAGCGCCCCCAGCGGCCGAACCGCACGATGCGGAAGCTGGGCTCGGCGAGCCGTGCCTCCGGCGCCAGCACGAAGCGGCCGGCGTAGTGCCGCGCCCGCGTCGCCACCGCCGAGGCGGCGATCGCCTCGGTCCAGCCATGGCCCTCCTCGAGCGCCACCTCGTACCGCGTCGGGTGATAGCGCCAGAGCCGCTTGAGAATGCTCCAGACGAAGGCGAGCCGGCCGACGCGGCGCTTGAGCTCGAGATCGAGCGCGTCGACGACATCGGCGTCGAAGCCGGTGCCGGCCATCAGCACGAAGCGGCGGCGGCGCGGCGGCTCGCCGGCGAACTCGGCCTCGCCGAGCGGGATCTCGCGGATCGGGCCCTGCATGGCGAGCGTCGCGAGGAGCGCGGGATCGCGCGGCAGCGCGATCTCATGCGCCAGCACATTGGCGGTGCCGAAGGGAAACACGATGACGGGCAGCGCGGGATCGCGGAGCCCGTTCACCACCTCGTTGACGGTGCCGTCGCCGCCCACGGCGACCACCGCGTCGAACTCGGCGAGGCTGGCCTCGCTGGCGAAGATCTCGGCATCGCCGGGCGCCCGCGTCTCGCGCAGCGTCACCTGGGCGCCGAGCGCGCCCAGCTCGCGGAGGGCGGCGTTGAGCCGGCGCCGCGCGCGCGGCCCGGGCGTGGGGTTGAAGATCACCAGGAGCCGGCGGCGCTCCGCCACGGCGAGGCCTGTCACGGTGTCGTCATCAAACAGTAATTTCCACGAAACACCAATTCTTTATAAGCCGTTTCTCAAGTGATGCTTCCCAGATAGCGCACTGTGCTTGAGCTGGCAAGGAAACACAAGCTCTGAGGAAGGACGAAACGCAGCGGTGAACTACATCGACCCGACGCGACGCTATCGCACGATCTGGATCTCCGACATCCACCTCGGCACGCGCGGCTGCAAGACCGAGTTCCTCCTCGATTTCCTCAAGCACACCGACTCCGAATATCTCTATCTCGTCGGCGACATCGTCGACGGCTGGCGCATGCGGCGCTCCTGGTACTGGGCGCAGTCGCACAACGACGTGGTGCAGAAGCTGCTGCGCAAGGCGCGCAAGGGCACCCACGTCTATTACATCCCCGGCAATCACGACGAGTGGCTGCGCGACTATACCGAGCTGCAGCTCGGCGGCGTCTGGCTGGTGGAAGAGGCGCTGCACACCACGGCCGACGGCAAGCGCATGCTGATCCTGCACGGCGACGCCTTCGACGGCGTGGTGCGCTATGCGCGCTGGCTCGCGCTCCTGGGCGACTGGGCCTACGAGAACGTGCTCCGGCTCAATCATTACTTCAACATGATCCGCCGCAAGCTCGGCTATCCCTACTGGTCGCTCTCCGCCTACCTCAAAGGCAAGGTCAAGAACGCCGTCGAGTATGTGAGCAACTACGAGCACGCGGTCGCCACCGCGGCGAAGCATCGCGGCGTCGACGGCGTGGTCTGCGGTCACATCCACCAGGCGGAGATCCGCGAGATCGACGGCGTGCTCTATTGCAACGACGGCGACTGGGTGGAGAGCTGCACCGCGCTGGTGGAGCACGCGGACGGCAAGCTCGAGATCCTGAACTGGGCGAAGCTGCGCGGCTTCGACATGCTGAGCCCGCGCGCCCCCGAGCCCGAGGTCGAGCCGGCGATTCCCGGCCTCGGATGAGGATTGCCCTCGTCAGCGACGCCTGGCGGCCGCAGGTCAACGGCGTCGTCAGGACGCTGGCGACGGTGGCGGGCGAGCTCACCGCCATGGGCCACGAGATCGATCCGATCACGCCGGACCGCTTCTACACCCTTCCCTGCCCGACATATCCCGAGATCCGCCTGGCGCTGGCGCCGCGCTGGAGCGTGGCGCGGCTCCTCGACAAGTCGAAGCCGGACGCGATCCATATCGCCACCGAAGGGCCGCTTGGCGTCGCCGCGCGCAGCTACTGCCTGAGCCGCGGCCTCGCCTTCACCACCGCCTATCACACGCGCTTTCCCGAATACGTGGCGGCGCGGCTCTTCGTGC
>DATKPX010000374.1:0-9249 GCA_035523855.1 Allostellaceae bacterium | reverse complement strand
GAGCCGCGTCGCCACCACCTCGCCGGCGCGCCGGCCGATCTCGTAGGCGGGGATGCGCACCGTCGTCAGCGACGGGCTGAGCTCGCGGGCGATCTCGAGATCGCCCAAGCCCGCGATGGCGAGGCGCTCCGGCACGGCGATGCCGCGATGCTGGCATTCCATCAGACCGCCCACGGCCAGCACGTCGGTGGCGAAGAAGACGGCGTCGATCGCGGGCGTCTCCTCGAGCGTCGCCGCGAGCGCGCCGCGGCCCGCGGCGATGCTGATGGCGTCGATCTCGCGGCTGACGGGCGGCGCCGCGCCGGCACGTTCCAGCACCGCGGCGAAGCCGGCGCGGCGCGCCTGGGCGCGGTGATCGGGACCGCCGACGAAAGCGAGACGGCGGCGCCCGCAGTCGAGCAGATGGCGCGCCATCGCGGCGCCTGCCGCCTCGTTGGAGAATCCCACCACGGTGTCGATGGGATCGTCGGTGAGGTCCCAGGTCTCCACCACGGGAATGGCGAGGCTCTGCAGCATCTGCCGCAGCGCCCTATCGCGCACCACCCCCACCACCACCAGCGCCTCGGGCTGGCGGCCGATGAGCGCGCGGACGAGAGCGCGCTCGCCCTCCTCGGAATAGCGGAAATCGCCGAGCAGCAGCTGCAGGCCGGCATCGGCGACCGCATCGCTCATGCCCTGCACGGTGGCGGCGAAGATCGAGTTGTCGATGGTCGGCACCAGCAGACCGACGATGCCGCTGCGCCTAGAGGCAAGACTGCTGGCGGACAGGTTCGGGATGTAGCCGAGCTGCTCGATCGCCGCCGCCACCTTGGCGCGGGTCGCCGGCGCCACCTTGCCGGGCGCGCGCAGCACGCGGGAGACCGTGATCGGCGAGGTCCCCGCCAGCGCCGCCACATCCTCGATCCGCGGTCGGCTCATGCCACTCTCCTTATTCGGGCAGGAGCATAGCGCAGATCGCGGGTTGACGCGCTCGATATGGTAGCGCTACCATGTCGCAGTTGATAATCAATGGCGACGGGGAGGATGGATGCTTTCGGCGCGCGAGATCTCCCGCTATCGCGAGACCGGCTACCTCGTGGTCGAGGATGTCCTCGACCAGGCGCTGCTGTCCCAGGCGCGCCAGATCATCGCCGAATTCGTCGCCGGCGCCGCCAAGGTGTCGGCGCATGACAGCGTCTACGATCTCGAGCCGACGCATCGGCCGGAGGCGCCCCGGGTCCGGCGCATCAAGACGCCGCACATCCATCATCCCTTCTTCTGGAACCTGGCGAAGCTGCCGAAGCTGGTCGGCATTCTCGAGCAGCTGCTGGGTCCCTCGGGCGTGCGCCTGCACGGCTCGAAGATCAATCTCAAGGCGCCGCAATACGGCTCGCCGGTGGAATGGCATCAGGACTGGGCCTTCTATCCGCACACCAACGACGACATCCTCGCCGTCGGCGTGATGCTGGACGACATGCTGCTGGAGAACGGGCCGCTGATGGTGATGCCCGGCAGCCATCGGGGACCGGTCTGGGATCACCATGTCGACGGCTGCTTCGCCGGCGCGATGAATCCCGCCGCCTGCGACCTCGATTTCTCCCGGGCCGTGGCGCTGACGGCGCCGGCGGGCTCGATGAGCTTCCATCACGTGCGCCTGGTGCACGGCTCGGCGCAGAACACCTCGGACCGGCCGCGCCAGCTGCTGCTCTACGAATATGCCGCCGCCGATGCCTGGCCGCTGATGGGGGTGAAAGACTTCGAGGATTTCCGGTGTCGCCAGTTCTCCGGCGCGCCGTCGATCGTGCCGCGCATCGTCGATGCGCCCGTCCGCATGCCGCTGCCGCCGTCGCCGCATCAGGGCTCGATCTACGAGAACCAGACCGGCGCGAAGAACAAGTACTTCAAGATCCGCGAGCCCGCCTGAGGCGAGGCGGCGCCTCCGGCGCCGCCGGCGGCGGGCACGCAAACCCGGGAGCACGCCGGACAACCGGCGGCTCCAGACATGAAGGGGGAGGAAATGGCGCAGCCCAATCGCGATGCCGCGGGTATTCGTCCGAGCACGCTGAAGCATGTGATGCTGGCGGCGGCGGTCGGCTCGGCGCTCGAATGGTATGACTTCTTCATCTACGGCACCGCCTCGGCGCTGGTCTTCGGCGAGCTGTTCTTTCCCAAATCCGACGCGGCGGTGGGCGGCGTCACCCTCGGCACGCTGGCGGCCTACGCCACCTTCGCGGTGGGCTTCATCGCGCGGCCGTTCGGCGGGTTGTTCTTCGGCCATTTCGGCGATCGCTTCGGCCGCAAGCCCATGCTGGTCGCCACCATCCTGCTGGTGGGCGGCGGCACCTTTCTGATCGGCCTGCTGCCGACCTATGCGGCGATCGGCATCTGGGCGCCGCTGCTGCTGCTGCTCATGCGCCTCATCCAGGGCTTCGGCGCCGGCGCCGAGTATGGCGGCGCCGTCATTCTCGCGGTCGAATACGCGCCGCCCGGCAAGCGCGGCCTCTATGGCGGCTTCGCGCCCATGGGCGTCACCGTCGGCAATCTGATGGCGGCGGGCGTCTTCTACCTCGTCACCATGCTGTCGAAGGACGATCTGCTGGCCTGGGGCTGGCGCATTCCCTTCCTGGTCTCGCTGCTGCTGCTCGGCCTCGGCGTCTGGATCCGCGCTCGGGTCTCGGAGACGCCGGTCTTCGCGCAGCTGGAGGCGAAGCGCCCGCCGCTCAAGGCGCCGGCGATCGAGGCGCTGCGCCGGCACCCGCGCAACTTCCTCGTGGTGATCGGCGCGCGGCTGGCCGAGAACGGCCTCGGCTACCTCTTCCCGGTCTTCGGCCTCGGCTACGTCATCAACACGCTGCACATGCCGCGCGAGGTTGCCATCACGGGCGTGATGCTCGGCAACGGCGCCGAGATCATCGGGATCATGTTCTTCTCCTGGCTCTCGGACATCGTCGGACGGCGGCCGGTCTATATGGGGGGCGCCCTCTTCTCGGCGGCCTTCGCCTTCCCGTTCTTCCTGCTCACCAACACACTGAACCCGGCGCTGATCAGCCTCGCCTTCATCCTGATCATGGGGATCGGCGGCGGCGCCATGTTCGGGCCGCAGGCGGCGTTCTTCGCCGAGCTCTTCGGGCCCCGGCTCCGCTACAGCGGCTTCGCGTTTGCCCGCGAGCTGGGCTCGATCCTCGCCGGCGGCCCGTCGCCCTTCATCGCGGCGCTGCTGGTGGGCTACATGGCCGGCGCGCCCTGGGGGGTCGCCTGCTACGTGATCCTGCTGTCGCTGATCACCGCGCTCGCGGTCTGGTGGGGACCGGAGACCCATGCGAGCGACATCGCCGCGGAGCAGCCGGAGGACGCCGAGACGGAGCCGCGGGCGCGGCCGCGGCTGGCGTGAAACCTACCCCGGCGATCCCACCAGGACGATCAGCGATCGCTCCGGCACGCTGAAGGTATCGCCGGCCTCGTGCTGCTCGCCGTTGGCGGGGCCCTCCGGCCGCGAGGTGTCGATGACGATGCGCCAGCGGTCGGTCTTGCCCACCGTCGGCATCACGAAGGGCAGCGCCTCGTGGTGGCCGTTGGCCATGATCATCACCGGCGGCGCGCTCGCCTCGCCCTTGACGACATAGGCGAGAAAGCGGGCGTTCGGGAATGACCAGTCCTCGTCCGTCATCTCGGCGCCGTCGGGACGGAGCCAGGTCGTATCCTTGACGCCGTTCTCGTCCACCTCGGTGCCGTCGAAGAAGCGGTCGCGCGCGAGGCCGAAGAGGCGGCGGATCTCCGCCATCTTGGCGATGAAGCCGGAGAGGTCGTCGCCGTCGGCGCCGAGCTTCGACCAGTCGATCCAGCCGATCTCGTTGTCCTGGCTGTAGGCGTTGTTGTTGCCGCTCTGGCTGTTGGCGACCTCGTCGCCGCCGAGCAGCATCGGCACGCCCTGGGACAAGAGCAGGCTCGCCAGCAGATTGCGGCGCTGCCGGCGGCGCAGCTCGATGATGGCGGGGTCCTCGGTCGGACCCTCGACGCCGCCGTTCCAGCTCAGATTCTCCGAGGTGCCGTCGCGATTCTCCTCCTGGTTCGGCTCGTTGTGCTTCTCGTTGTAGCTCACGAGATCCGCAAGGGTGAATCCGTCATGGGCGGTGATGAAGTTGACGCTGGCGGTCGGCCGGCGGCCGTCGTGGCGGAAGATGTCGGCGGAGCCGGTCACGCGGGACGCCATCTCGCCGACAAGGCCGCCATCGCCGCGCCAGAAGCGCCGGAGCGTGTCGCGATAGCGGTCGTTCCATTCCGACCAGCTCGGCGGAAAATTGCCGACCTGATAGCCGCCGAGGCCGAGATCCCAGGGCTCGGCGATCAGCTTCACCCGGGCCAGCACCGGATCCTGCAGCAGCGCGCTGAGGAAGGCGCAGCCGGGATCGAAGCCGTTGGTGACGCGCCCGAGAGTGGTGGCGAGGTCGAAGCGGAAGCCGTCCACATGCATGACCTCGACCCAGTAGCGCAGCGAATCCACCACCATCTGCATCACCCGCGGATGGCTGAGCTGCAGCGAGTTGCCGCAGCCGGTGAAATCCTGGTAGTAGCGCCGGTCCTCGGAGGTGAGCCAGTAGTAGGAGGCGTTGTCGATGCCGCGGAGGGAGAGCGTCGGGCCGAGATGGTTGCCCTCCGCCGTGTGGTTGTAGACGACGTCCAGCAGCACCTCGATATCCGCCGCGTGCAGCGCCGCCACCGTGCGCTTGAACTCGCTGATGCCGCCGCGGCCGAGCAGGCGCCGGTCCGGCGCGAAATAGCCGACGGAGTTGTAGCCCCAGTAGTTCCTCAGGCCGCGCTCCGCCAGCACCCGGTCGTCGACGGCGGTGTGCACCGGCAGCAGCTCCACCGCGGTGACGCCGAGCCGCTTCAGATGCGCGATCACCGCCGGCGCGGCGAGCCCCGCGATGGAGCCGCGCAGCGTGCTCTCGACCTCGGGATGGGTGCGCGTATAGCCGCCGACATGGAGCTCGCAGATCACGGTGTCGCGCCAGGGATGCCGCGGCGGCCGGTCGTCGCCCCAGGAGAAGCTCTCGTCCACCAGCCGGCATTTCGGCATCAGGCGCGCGTTGTCGCGCCGGTCGGGCGTCAGGTCGCCGCGCTGGCTGCCGATCCGATAGCCGAAATGCGCGTCGGTCAGATGGAAGAGGCCGACGATGTCGCGGGCATAGGGATCGATCAGCAGCTTGTGATGATTGAAGCGATGGCCCGTGGCGGGATCGTAGGGTCCGTGCACGCGATAGCCGTAGAGCAGGCCCGGCCGCGCCTCCGGCAGGAAGCCGTGCCAGAGGCCGTCGGTATATTCCGGCATCGTCAGCCGCTCGATCTCGTGGCGGCCGAGCGGATCGAAGAGACAGAGCTCCACCTTCTCCGCATGGGCGGAGAACAGCGCGAAATTGGCGCCGCGGGCATCGAGATGCGCGCCCAGCGGAAACGGGCTGCCCCCGCGCAGCTTCAATCCGCTCATGCCCGCTCCGGCAGGAGGAAGATCGTGGCGAGCGGCGGCAGGTTGAGGGGAATGGAGTGCTGCCGGCCCTGCCAGGGCAGCGCTTCCGCCGCGAGGCTGCCGGGATTGCCGACGCCGCTGCCGCCGTAGCGCGGATCGTCGGTGTTGAGGATCTCGCGATAGCGCGCGCCGGAGGGCAGGCCGATGCGGTAGCCGTGCCGCGGGACAGGCGTGAAATTGCAGACGACCACCACGTGATCGTCGGGATTGCGGCCGCGGCGCACGAAGGAAAGCACGCTCGCGCTGCGGTCGGAGGCGTCGATCCAGTCGAAGCCGGCACGCTCGTGATCGAGCTCATGGAGCGGGCCGAGCCGGCGCACCAGGCCGTTCAGATCCTGCACCAGGCGATGCACGCCCTGATGCGCGCCATCGCCGAGCAGATGCCAGTCGAGGCTCTGATCGTGGTTCCACTCGCGCTCCTGGCCGAACTCGCCGCCCATGAACAGCAGCTTCTTGCCGGGATGCCCATACATGAACGCGTAATAGGCGCGCAGATTGGCGAATTTCTGCCAGCGGTCGCCGGGCATGCGGCCGAGGATCGAGCGCTTGCCGTGCACCACCTCGTCGTGGGAGAGCGGCAGGATGAAATTCTCCGTGAAGGCGTAGAGCAGGCCGAAAGTCAGCTTCTCGTGGTGGTAGGAGCGCGCGATCGGGTCCTCGGACATGTAGGCGAGGGTGTCGTGCATCCAGCCCATGTTCCACTTGAAGCCGAAGCCCAAGCCGCCGTCATGGATCGGGCGCGACACCATCGGCCAGGCGGTCGATTCCTCCGCCGCCGTCAGCGCGCCCGGGAAGCGGGAATAGAAGACCTCGTTCATCCGCTTGATGAAGGCGATCGCCTCCAGGTTCTCATTGCCGCCATGCCGGTTCGCGACCCACTCGCCGGGCTGCCGGCTGTAGTCGAGATAGAGCATCGACGCCACGGCATCGACGCGCAGCCCGTCCACGTGATAGCGCTCGGCCCAGAACAGCGCGCTGTTGATCAGGAACTCGGCCACCTCGACGCGGCCGTAGTTGTAGATGAGCGTGTTCCAATCCTTGTGCAGTCCCTGGCGGGGATCGGCATGCTCGTAGAGGCCGGTGCCGTCGAAATCGGCGAGGCCGTGCGCGTCGTTCGGGAAATGCCCGGGCACCCAATCGAGCAGGACGCCGATTCCAGCCTGATGGCAGGCATCGACGAAGGCGGCGAAATCGTCGGGCGTGCCGAAGCGGCTGGTGGGCGCGAAGAGGCCGGTGGGCTGATAGCCCCAGGAGCCGCCGAAGGGATGCTCCATCACCGGCAGCAGCTCCACATGAGTGAAGCCGAGATCCCGCACATAGGGCACCAGCGTCTCCGCCAGCTCTCGATAGGTCAGCGGCCGGTCGCCTTCCTCGACCCGGCGGCGCCAGGAGCCGAGATGCACCTCGTAGATCGTCATCGGCTTCATGTGATGGGGCACGGCCTCGCGCTCGCGCATCCAGTCCGCGTCGTGCCACTCGCGGCCGGACGTGCGGTAGACGATCGAGGCGGTAGCGGGCGCGTGCTCGGCAAAAAAAGCGAAGGGATCCGACTTCAGCGGCAGCAACTGGTCGCCCGGACCGATGATCTCGAATTTGTAGCGTTCGCCGGAGGCAAGGCCCGGCACGAACAGCTCCCAGATGCCGGCGCTATAATGCCGGCGCATCGGATGGCGACGCCCGTCCCAGACGTTGAAGTCACCGACCACGCTGACGCGGGCGGCGTTCGGCGCCCAGACCGCGAAGACCACGCCGGTGACGCCGTCGAGCGTCGTCTGGTGCGCGCCCAGACGCTCGTAGAGCTGGAAATGCGAGCCTTCGCGGAAAAGGTAGAAGTCCGCCTCGCCGAGCCAGAAGCTGAACTGATAGGGGTCGACGATGTCGACCGGCCCCTCGCCCCAGTCGACCCGGAAGCGATAGGGATGCGGCGGCGGGCCCGACAGCCGCGCCTCGAAAAGGCCGGGCTCGGCGCCGGGCTGCAGCGGCGCCACTTCCGCGCCCTGCGCATGATCCGCCAGCAGCACCGTGCGCGCGCCCGGGAAGAAGGCGCGCACCACATAGCCGCCGCCGTCGAGCCGGTGCGGCCCCAGATAGGCGAAGGGATCGCCGTGCTGTGCCCGCGCGATCGCCGCCGCTTCCGCGTCATGCCGCCGGTCGTTCATGACGGCACCTTCATGGCGGCAGCAGGGCCTGCAAGCCCTTCAAGGGAACCAGCACCCAGGCCGGCCGGTTCGCCAGCTCGTAGGCGAGCTCCATGAACGCCTTCTCGATCAGGCAGAGCGACAGCAGCCGGCGCGCGGCCTCCGCATCCTGCGGCCAGAGCGGGCAGTCGGCCATTGCGGCGGTATAGGCATCGAGGAAGCTGCGGCTCGCATCGTCGCGCCAGAGCAATACCGCCTGCAGCAGCTCGTTGCGCCGGTCGGGCTGGCTCACCGTCGCGCGGTCGAGGGCCGACCACGCCGCGTAGTCGAAGGAGCGCAGCATGCCGGCGACGTCGCGCAGGATCGACTGCTTGGTGCGCCGCTCCGGCAGCGGCACCTGCGGCGGTCCCTCGAAATCCACGATGAAGATGTCGTTCTTCACCACCAGCACCTGGCCCAGGTGGTAGTCGCCGTGATGGCGCGAGGCCAGGATCGGCGCCGAGGTGTGAGCCAGCGCGGTGATATGCGCCGACACCACCGCCTTCCGGTCCGAGAGGTCGGTGGCGAGCGCCGCCGCGTCCTCGCCGAGACGTCCGGCCGCGCGCATCAGGGCGCTGATGCCCGATGCGGCGATGCCGCGCACCTTGTTGCCCCATTGCGCCACCACCTCGGGCGTCATCGGCTCGGCGACGAAATCGGCATCGCCGCTCTCCACACAGAGCGCGCGATGAAGCTCCGCCGTGCGCAGCGCCAGGGTCTCCACCAGCGCGCGATAGACCGCGTGAACGTCGGGCACGCCCGCCGGCTCCGCCGCCGGCGCGATCCGCGTCTCCTCGAGGAAGCGATCGAGATAGCCCAGCGTGTAGCTCCAGCCGTCGCCCTGGTGGCGGACAAAAGCGTGCAGCACCGCAAGCGCCGTCTCGACGCCGGCGGCATCGGCGAGATGCACGCTGCCGAGCAGCGCCGGCGTGTTGGCGAAATGGGCGCGCTCGGTGAGAAAGGTCCCCATCTCGATCTCGGGATGGGTCCCCGGCGCCACCCGGCGATAGAACTTGATCACCACCGTGTCCTCGACGATCGCCGTGGTGTTGGACTGCTCCGAGGTGTTGACGCGGATCGGCAGGCTCTCGGTGGGCGGCAGCTGGGCGAAGGCCGAGGTGGGGCGGAAGCGCAGCGTCCCCGTCTTGACGTCGATCTCCTGGCCGGCGCGCACCGATTCGACCACGCCGCGCACGAAACGCTCGTCCTGCAGCGCGTCGTTGAGATAGCCCTCGTTCGAGCCCTTGCGCAGCTTGGCCAGCGTCGCCGCGGTCGGCGCGCCGGTGGCGGGCGGCCAGGCATCGGCCACCGGCACCGAATAGGTGGCGACCGCATCCGATCCCTTCGCCGTCACGAAAGTCCAGCACCAGTCGTGGCCGCCGAGCGACACGGTCGGCGCCTGGGCGACCTCCATCAGCATGCCGCGGCTGCTCTTGTGGCCGAACCAGCGGCGCGCCGGGAGATAGACCGGCAACACGTCGGTCTCCAGCACCCGCCGGTTGCGACCCTCGACGATGCTCACGAGCTGGCCCTGGTGAATCAAGGTGAACAGCTCCGGCAGCGGCACCA
>DATKPX010000373.1:0-15336 GCA_035523855.1 Allostellaceae bacterium | reverse complement strand
CGCTGATGCTGATCGACGACGCCGACCGGCAGGCGAAATGGTACTACCGGCTCAAGAACGAGTACCGCCGCGCCCGCGCCGAGAACCGCGCCTTCGTGAACCCGGTCAAGGAGCGGGTGCTGCGCTGGCGGAGCTGAGCGCTACGCGTACTGCGCCACGCCGTTGCCGAAGGACCAGTTCTCCTTCGCCACCTCCACCAGGTTGATGAAGACATCCTGCGGATCGAGGCCGGGGTCGTCCGCCAGCAGCTCCACGATGCGGCGGTAGAGCGCCTGCTTCTGCGTCACCGTCCGCGTGTTGTTGGCGACGATCTCGATGGCGACGAAGCCGTCGCCGCGGTGGATGCCGAGATACCCGCGATCGAAGACGAGGCGGTCGGCCGGATATTCGTCGATGATCTGGAAGCGGTCGTCAGCCGGGACGTTGAAGGTCTCGACCAGCGCGCGCTGGAGACCATCGGCGATGGCCTTGCGGTGGGCGGCGGTGGTGCCCTCCCGGAGCGAGATGCGAGCGAGCGGCATTGGTTTCCTCCTGGGTGAGGCCGGCTCAGGGCCGGCTTTTCAGGAGATAGCGTCTTTACACACATGAGAAAAATTGATATTACTTATCTAACAGATTTGAAATTATCAAACATGACCGTCGTCGATCTCGACATCCCAGTCCTCCGCACCTTGGTGGCGGCGCAGGATCTCGGCGGCTTCGGGCGGGCGGCGGCGCAGGTCGGCCGTTCGCAATCGGCGGTGAGCCTGCAGATGCGGAAGCTCGAGCGGCAGCTGGGCGAGCCGCTCTTCCGCAAAGAGGGGCGCGGCCTGGCGCTGACCGAGGCCGGCGACCGGATCCTCGCCTATGCCCGCCGCATCCTCGCCCTCAACGACGAGGCGGTGACGGCGGTGCGCGGCGCCGCCATCGAGGGACGCGTGCGCTTCGGCATGCCCGGCGATTTCGCCGAGACCTGGCTTCCCGCGGTGCTGGGCCGCTTCAAGCGCGCGCATCCCGCCATCCATATCGAGGCCGCCGTCGACCGCAACAACGTGCTGCTGGAGCGCCTGGACAAGGGACAGCTCGATCTTGCCCTGGTGTTCGGCGGCGGCGGACGCGGCGACGCGGAGGTGCTGGCGCGGCTGCCGATGGCCTGGATTGGCGGGCGCGAGCCCTGCTGGAGCGCCGGCGAGCCTGTGCCGCTGGCGGTCTTCGAGCCGCCCTGCGTCTTTCGCCAGCCCGCCACCGCCGCCCTCGACACCGCCGGCATTCCCTGGCGCATCGCCTTCAGCAGCCCCAGCCTCTCGGCGCTCTGGGCCGCCGTCGACGCCGGGCTCGGCATCACCGTCCGCACCGGCATCATCCGGCCGGATCACCTGCGGCGGCTGGGCCGCCGCGACGGGCTGCCGCCGCTCTCCTCGATCGAACTCTCACTGCACGCCGCCGGCCGCGCGCTGACGCCGGCGGCGCTGCGGCTCAAGGAGATCCTGCTGCAGACGGTGCCGGCGACCTATCCGCGCCGGCACGACGCCAGCGCGGCATAGCTCCCTGCCCCGCCGGGCGCAGATCGCCCGCGGCCGCGGCATCACGAATCCTTGTCTGCCCCGTCCCTGAGCATCAGGGCTCTGTCGCTCCGGCTGGCGGCGCTTATAGTTGCAGGCGCAAAACAAAGAGGGCGGGGCGATCATGAAGCGAGCCATCGGCTTTGGAATCCTCGTGACCGGAGCGCTGCTCGGCGCCGGCATGGCACAGGCGAGCACGCTCAAGATCGCGCTCAACGAGGATCCCGACGCGCTCGATCCGGCGAGCGGCGTCTCCTTCGCCGGCCGCGACGTCTTCGCCAGCATGTGCGACAAGCTCGTCGACATCGACGCCAAGCTCAACTACGTGCCGCAGCTCGCGACCGAATGGTCGTGGTCGGCGGACAACCTCACCCTCACCATGAAGCTCCGGCCCAATGTCGTCTTCCAGGACGGCGAGCCCTTCGACGCCGAGGCGGTCAAGTACAACATCGAGCGCTACCAGACCGCCGCCTTCTCCAAGCGCAAGACCGAGCTCAAGCAGGTGAAGAGCGTCGAGGTGGTGGACCCCCTGACCGTCGCCCTCCATCTCTCGGAGCCGAGCGCGCCGCTGGTGGGCGTGCTCTCCGACCGCGCCGGCATGATGGTGGCGCCGAAAGCCGCGGCGGCGGCCGGCGAGAAATATTCCAACGATCCCGTCTGCTCCGGCCCCTACAAGTTCAAGTCGCGGGTGCCGCAGGAGAAGATCACGCTGGAGAAATCCGATCGCTACTGGAACAAGGGCGCGATCCACATCGACGAGATCGAGTTCTACCCGGTGCCGGATACCAGCGTGCGCCTCGCCAATCTGCAGGCCGGCGGCTTCGACATCATCGAGCGCGTGGCGCCCACCGACATGGCGGCGATCTCCGCCAACAAGAGCCTGAAGCTGGTGGTGAGCCCGGCGACGCTCTACTACCAGCTCTCGATCAATATCGGCACGCCGGCGGCGGCGGAGCCGCTGAAGAATCCCAAGGTGCGCGAGGCGCTGGAAGCGGCGATCGACCGCAAGATCCTGAACCAGGTCGTCTTCAACGGCGAATACGTGCCGAACAACCAGCCGATCGTGCCGGGCTCCACCTACTACGACGCGGATCATCCGGTGCCGCCGCGCGATCTCGAGAAGGCGAAGCGGCTGCTCAAGGAGGCCGGCGCCGAGCACGTCGCCTTCACCATGACCGTCGCCAACAACCCGACCGAGCTGCAAGGGGCGCAGGTGGTGCAGTCGATGATCGGCGAGGCCGGCTTCGACATGAAGATCCAGGCGGTGGAAGCGAACACGCTGATCGCCGCGACCCAGAAAGGCGACTACCAGGCGGTCTACACCTTCTGGAGCGGCAGGCCCGATCCCGACGGCAACATCACGATCTGGCAGCAATGCGACGGCGCCCTCAACTGGAGCCGCTATTGCAACCCCGCCACCGATGCCGCGCTCGCCCATGCGCGCCAGGTGACCGATCCCGCCCAGCGGCTCAAGTTCTACAAGGAGGCGGCCGACCATTACCTCGCCGACCGCGCCTATCTCGTGCTCTACCACATCAAGTGGATCTGGGGCACGACGGCCAGGCTCGAGGGCTTCACCCCGGCGCTCGACGGCCTGATCCGGCCGCAGGGCATGACGCTGAAGCCCTGAGGCAGGTCAGCGATCGATTGGCGTGCCGCCGGGCTTGACAGCGGTCCTATACTGACGGCGTCAACGGTGAAGGCGCATCCCATGACGACACCCGCTTCAGAGCTCGCATCCGCCGTGCTGCCGGCGCTCAGCTTCAACGGCGACGGCCTCGTCGCCGCCATCGCGCAGCAGCACGACACCGGCGAGGTGCTGATGCTCGCCTGGATGAACCGCGCGGCCGTGGAGGAGACGCTGGCGACCGGCCGGGCCTGCTATTACTCGCGCTCGCGGCAGACACTGTGGCGCAAGGGCGAGAGCTCGGGGCAGGTGCAGCGCCTGGTCGAGCTCCGCGTCGATTGCGACGGCGATGCGGTGCTGCTGCTGGTGGACCAGACCGGCGTCGCCTGCCACACCGGGCGGCGGAGCTGCTTCTTCCGCGCCGCCCGCGACGGCACGCTCGTCACCATCGCCGAGCCCACGGTCGATCCCCGGACGCTCTACGGCCAGGAAGGCTCGTGATGCGCTTCGTCATCGCGATGATGAAGCACGAGACCAACACCTTCTCGCCGGTGCGGACGGACTGGCGGCGCTTCCTCGACTGGGGCGCGCATTTCGGCGCCGCGGCGCGCCGCGCCTATGAGGGAACGGCGATGCCGTTCGGCGCCTATCTCAAGCTCGCCCGCGAGGCGGGCGCCGAGGTGGTGACGCCGGTCGCCGCCGAGGCGATGCCGAGCGGGCCGGTCGAGAAGGCCGCCTACGAGACGATGTCGAACGCGATCCTCGACGCCGTCCGCAAGGGCTGTGATGCCGCCTTCCTCGATCTCCACGGCGCCATGGTGGCGGAGACCACGCCCGACGGCGAGGGCACGCTGCTGGAGGCGATCCGCGCCATCGCGCCGGATCTGCCGATCGCCGTCACCTGCGACCTCCATGCGAATCTCACCGAGAAGATGGTGCGCAACTCGACCGCGCTCATCGGCTACAAGACCTATCCGCACGTGGACATGGAGGAGGTCGGCGGGCAGGTCGGCCGCATCCTGCTGCGCGCGCTCAAGGGCGAGATCAGGCCGGTCATGGGCTGGGACCGCCGGCCGCTGCTGGCGCAGACCCTGCGCATGGGCACCGACGACGAGCCGATGAAGAGCCTGATCCGGATGGCGCGCGAGGAAGAGGCGCGCGGCATGCTGGCGGCCACCGTCTTCGGCGGCTTCCCGCTGGCGGATTTCGCCGACGCCGGCATGTCGGCGATCTGCGTCTCCGACGGCGACGCGGCGACCGCGACAGCGGCGGCGCGACGGCTGATGGACGCGGCCTGGGCCGAGCGCGAGGAATTCCTCTACCGCCACGAGCCGCTCACGCAAGCGGTGGCGCGCGCCAAGGCGATCGCGCAAGGCCCGGTGCTGCTGCTCGACCACGCGGACAATGTGGGCTCCGGCGGCACCGAGGACGTGATGACGGTGATTGCCGAGGTGCTGCGCCAGGGGCTCGAGGACGTGGCGGTGGCAGCGGTCTGCGATCCCGCGGCAGTGGCGGCGATGGCGAAGGCGGGCGTCGGCCAGACGGTGACCTTGCGCCTCGGCGGTCGCACCGACATGCCGTCGATCAAGATGCGGGGCGAGCCGCTGGAGATCACCGGCAAGGTGCGCACCCTCACCGACGGCGAGTGGGTGGTGCGCGGCCCCATGTATACCGGCGTCACCGTCCGTATGGGACCGACCGCCGTCCTCGACACCGGAAAGATGCAGATCGTCGTCGTGTCGCGCCATCACGAACCCTGGGACACCGGCGTCTTCACCAGTGTCGGCATCGACCCGGCGGCGAAACGCTACCTGCTGCTGAAGTCGCGCATCCATTACCGCGCGGGCTTCGCGCCGCTCGGCCGCGCCACCCTCACCCTCGACGGCGAGGGCGTCACCACCTCGGACAACAGCCGGCTGGAGTTCCGCCAGATCCGCCGCCCGATCTTCCCCCTCGACCGCCTGAACGCGCCGCCGGAGAAACGATGAAGCACATTGGCATCAAGCGTCCTTCGACTCGTCCGCTTCGCGGCCGGCTCAGGATGAGGCCCATCGAGGATGGCGCCAGGATTCATCCAGGCCCGAAGGGCCTGAGTCGAAGGACGCTTGGTATTTCGGCCCTCGCGCTTCTGGCGTCGACGGCGCTGCCGTTCGCCGCGCTTGCGGTCGACGCCACCATCAGCATCACGGGCGCCTGGGCACGGCCGACCTTGCGAGGCACCCGCACCGGCGCCGCCTACATGACGCTGACCAATCGCGGCCAGGTGACGGACCGCCTGCTCTCCCTCAGCACGACGATCGCCGACCGCGCGGAGCTGCATGAGGAGATGATGTCGGGCGGCGTCATGTCGATGAAGCCGGTGACCGACCTCACGCTGCGTCCCGGTGCCAGCGTGCAGATCGATCCCGGCCATTACCACGTCATGCTGATCGGCCTGCGCTCGCCGCTCGTCGCCGGCGAGAGCTTCTCGCTGAGCCTGACCTTCGAGAAGGCGGGCGCCGTCGTCGTCACCGTGCCGGTGACGACGATGCCGCCGCACTAGGTACTCTTATCGCGGGCAGGACAGGTTCTGCTGCGCCGCCGCGAGCGCGGAGGCCTCGTAGGACTTGCCGCCGCACTGGCTCATATAGCCCTGGACGGCCTGATTGTAGCGGTCGACCGAGGCGGAATAGGCAGGCGAGGCCTGGTTGGTGAGGCGCGCGCCCGCCGCGTCGCGCTGCTGCAGCAGCTGGCGATAGGCGTTGATCGAGCCGCTGTCGTTGACGTTCACCTGCGGATATTGCGCCTCGACCTGGGCGTTGAGCTGCTGAAACTCTTTCTGCGCACCGTCGTAGGCGGCCTGCTGGCGCGCCATGTCGGCCTTCAGCGCATTCACCGACTGATCGCGGCAGAGGCAGGCGGCGATGTCGCTCGGCGAGGTCAGCACGGCGGGCTGCGCCGCCGCCGGCCACGAAAATGTCACTGCGACGGCGCCGATGGCGACCGCGAGGAAAGGCAAGCCCGCGCGCGTTGTCTTCTTCATGATCGCTCCCGCTTTGCTGCCATGGAACAGACTCCGGCGGCTCATGCGCCTCGCTCGGATGAGCGCGCGAGCGCCGCGCCAGATCGGCGGGCGCAAGTCTAGCCAATCACCGGCGGGAAGCAAACGGTTGAACTAGATCGCGGCGGACTCGCCGACCATGCTGGAGAAGAAATCGAGCTGCCAGCGCATGGCTTCCTCGCTCATGGCATAGCGGCCGTCGACGCGCGGCTGCAGCGCCCCCGCCGGCGGGATCTGTCCGAGCAGAAGCTGCACCTTGACGGCGGCGCGCGGACTCAATCCGCACTTCCAGGCCAGGGCGGTGATGCCCTTGGCGCTGTGAGCGCCGAGCACGCGCTCCACCAGCTCGAGCGACAGCGAGCCGAGCACCGCGAGAGCGGCGCGCGCGAAGGCGCGGTCGCCGCCGAGCGCGGTCAGCAGCGCCTGCTCGTCGAGCTTGCCCTCGGCCTTAAGCGTGCGGGCGCGCGCCAGCGCGTCCGGCGCCTTGCTCTTGGCGGGCTGCGGCGGATCCGCCGCCGGCTTCTTGGCCTCGCTGCCCAGCCGCTGCATGACGGCGGCTTTCACCTCGCGGATCGTCTGCGGATCGAGATCGCGCCGGTCGGCCAGCAGCGAGAGCAGGTTCTGCGCCACGAAGCCCGCGAGCTTCTTGGCGGCGCTCGCCGGCAGCCAGGGCCGCACCACCAGCGGGCGGTGCCACGCATTCACCGCCGGCGCGCGATCGAGCAGGCGATCCAGTGTCTCCTCGCGGATCTGGGCGCTGGGATTTTCCAAGAGCGCGGCGATCGCCTCGACGTCGTCGCTGTCGCCGATCGCGTCGGCGACCCGCGCGCGCACCTCGGCGCGCTTCGCGATCGCCACCAGCGCGCCGGGGATCGGCGCGTTCTGGATGATCTGCAGCAGATCCTCGTCGGTGAGCACCGGCGAGAAGCGCAGCACCGGCCCGGCAACCACGATCTCGCTGTCCTGCGCCAGGGTGCGGATCACGTCGGCCGGCGCGTTGGCGACGTCCTTCAGCACCTCCGATATCACCTGGCGGACGCGGGTGACCTGGTCGCGCACCAGGATCTCCAGCACCTCGTAGGTCATCTCGCGCATACGCTGGTGCTGCTCGGCGGAGAGGTCCGGCGTCAGCCGCGCGATCTTCTGGGCGAGGTCGACGCGCACGCGGTCGTCGCGGTCGCGCGCCAGGATGAGGTCTGCCTGCACCGGCGTCGCCTCGTTGGCGGCGACCGCCGCGCGCACGTCGGGATCCTTGTCGGAGGCGAGGTAGTAGAGCGCCTCGGGCCGCGCCTGGCTGTGGCGGGCGACGGTCAGGCGGTCGTCCGGCTTGGCGCTGGCCGCCAGCCGCTTCGACTCCTCGTAGTCAAGCGGCTTCTCCGCGCGACGCACCTGGCGGATGACGCGCTGGAAAAGGCCGCCGATCATGCGGAGAGCGCCTTGCCGTCGACCGGATGGGCGGCGGCGAAGCGGAGCTGACCCTTGCCAGCCTCCTTCGCCGCGTACATGGCGCGGTCGGCGCGGGTGACCAGCGCCGTCGGCGTCTCGCCGCTGTCGGGACCGTAGAGTGCCAGGCCCATGGAGACCGAGAGTGGATGCTCGGCGCTGCCGATCCGCGGCGTCAGCACCCCGAAGGCGCGCAGGATGGCGCGGCTCCGCGTCTCCGCGACGGCGCTGTTGATGCTCTGCATCCACACGATGAACTCGTCGCCGCCGAGGCGCGCCACCAGGTCGGCGCTGCGGGTGTTCTCGCGCAGGATCTGCGCGAATGCCTGCAGCGCCTCGTCGCCGGCGCTGTGGCCGTCGCTGTCATTGAGCTGCTTGAAATTGTCGAGATCGAGGTAGAGCAGCGCGCCCGGCCGGGCGGCGGTCTCCGGCGTGCCGAGCCGACGCTCGAGTTCCTCGAGGAAGGCGCGGCGGTTCAACAGGCCGGTAAGCGGGTCGACCCGCGACAGCTGCACGATGCTCTCGTGATGGGTCACCTGGGCGATGGCGATGCCGAGATGATCGGCGACATCGGCGATGATGGCGCGGTCGGGTTCGCTGAAGGCGCCGTCCGCCTCGGCGCGCCAGAGCATCAGGGCGCCGTTGGCGGCGCCGCGATAGCGGGTCGCCATGCCGGCGAAGCAGCGGCCGTCCTCGATGGTGTCGACGTCGTCGGCGGTGGCGAGCCGCGCCGCCGCGGCGCCCAGCACCGCCTGCGGCGCCGTCTCGCCCCAGCGCGCCGCTTCCTCGGCGCTGCCGTCGGCGCGGCGACGCAGGACGGCGCCGCCGCCAGCGCCGACCGCGAGGCCGACAGCGCTCACCGCGGCGGAGAGCGCGCGGGCGGGCTCGATCTCGTCGCGCATGGTGCGGACGATATGGGCCATCAGCCGGTCGCGCAGCCGCGCCCGCGCCAGCGCCTGGTCGCGCGCCCGGTCGGCGGTGAGATCGCGGCAGACGCCGCGCGCGCCCGTGCAGGTGCCCGCCTCGTCCAGCACCGGCACCGCGGCAACGCCGAGACAGGCGGTGCCGCCATCGGCACGCCGGAACCAGACATCCATGTCCGCGATCGGCTTCTCGGTGCAGAAGACGTGCGCCTGGAAGTCGGAGGGATCCAGGAGGAATTCCTGTGCGCGGCGCCCGAGCAGCGCCGCCGCGGTCCAGCCGAGGGCGCCCTGCGGCGAGACGAAGACGAAGACGCCGTCGGCATCGGTCTCCCAGGCGAAGTCGCTGGAGATCTCCACCAGCGACTTGAAACGCTGACGGCTCTCGATGAGGGCTTCGCGGAGATTGGCTTCCAGCGCCTGCTTGCGCAGCAGCAGCAGGGCGGCGTCCCGGCCGGCGAGCGGCACCAGCACGGCTTCCACGGGCGGATCGAGGCTCAGCACTTCCACCGCAGCGCCGCCGCGATCCAGCATCGCGCGGACCTGCTCCACGACCGGGCTCCACGCCTTCGGCGGCGTGGTGGCGAGCACCGTGCGGGCGCCAGGGTTGAGGCCGCGCACGCCGCCATGCCGGTCCACCAGCAGCACCGCGCCGGGAAAATCCTCGAACGCGTGCTCCGCGAGCGACAGCTGCCCGGTTGCCGATTCCAATTCCGCGGTACCGCTCTCCACCCGATCGTCTCCGTCCCCTGGGACAACCGCTGAGGCTAAATGCGCAGACGTTAGAAATCCGTTTAGGAGAAATGCCCCTGGGGGATCAGGCGGTTCGACCTCGGTGAGAGCGGGAGCGTCCGCCGCCTCCCGTCGCTGCGCTCTACCCGGGCGAGCAAGTTATGGGATAATCCCGATGACGCGTGCGGCGAGCCAGGGACGGGAATAGAGAGCGTGCGACACCTTGCCTGGGTCCTGTGCGTGCTCGGGCTGGCGGCCTGCTCCGCCGCGAACCCACCGGTGCCGCGTGGCCTCACCAGTGAGCCGCTGTGGGTCGTCATCTCGCTGCCGGACGGCCATCAGGCCAGGCTCGAGAGCCTGCTGATCCGCCCGGATCGGCCGGGCCGCTTTCCCCTGGTGGTTCTGGTCCATGGCACGCCGGCTGATTCGCCGGCGAATCTGGCCGGCCCGGCGATCGCCTTCGCCCAGCATGGATATGCCGCCGTCTCGATTCTGCGCCGAGGCTTCGGCCGCTCCGACGGCCCTTATCTCGAGGCGCCGGCGGACCCTTGCGAGGACACCGATTATCTGCAGGTGGGGCTCGTCTCCGCCCAGGATGTTTCCGGCGCGGTCGCCAGCTTGCGTCGCGAGGCCTGGGCCGATCCGGAGCGGGTGGTGCTGCTGGGCTACTCCACGGGCGGCTTTGCCGTCGTCGCGGCCGGCGCCGCGAACCCGCCCGGCGTGGCGGGCATCATTAATGTCGCGGGTGGCCGGGGCGCGTTCGAGCCGGATCACGTCTGCGGGGCGGACAACCTGGTGAGCGCCTATGGGGTGCTCGGACGCTCCTCCCGAACGCCCGAGCTCTGGCTTTATAGCGAGAACGATCAGGCATTCGTCCCGTCCCTGGCCAACCGCATGTTCGCCGCCTTCACCGCCCGCGGCGCTCCGGCGCGCCTGCAGATGCTGCCGCCCTTCGGGGGGAACGGGCATCTGCTGCTGGTGGCGGGCTCGACCGATCTCTGGTGGCCAGCGGTCGCAGCCTTTCTCGAGTCGCTGCACCTGCCCACCGCGCAGGCGAAACTGCCGCCGCGACCTCAGGCCCCGCTGCCGTAGGCCTTGCGCAGTGCAGCATCTTTTTCAATGCACTGCAGTAACACCAATGAATAAAGCAGGCCCTTATATTATCTAGAAAGACGAATTTCCAATAAGCGGCGAGTATCCGCGTCGCGTCATATAATTTTTACTTTTGCACGATATTCAGTCTCACAGCTTGAGGGTATAAACGCGCTTCAATTACCTTGCGGCCGGACTGCCGTTGAAGCGAATCGCAAGCAGCCTACACGGACTTCGAATCACAGCCGCGGGATCAGACCGCGCCGACCGAAGTCAGAATCATCGGCCGTTCGATGATCGGTCTGTCTGATCGCTGTCGTCCGCATCGGGCACTTTGGGGGCCGGGGGAAATTGACTGAAAGCCTTCTCGACGTGTTGGCGACGGTCGATCGCGCTCGTCAATTCCAGATCCATCCCGGCACGACGGATCGTCCCGTGCGATCGGCGGACTTTGTCGCTCTGGTCAAGCGGGCCGCGCAGCGCCTGCACGAGAGCGGGATCGGCGCTGGCGACCTCGTCCTCTATCAAGGCGCCCAGAGCATCGACGCCCTCGTCCTCTTCTGGGCGTGCCAATGGCTGGGCGCCGTCTTTGCGCCCGTCGACGGCGAATGGCCGGAATACCTCATCGCCCGCGCCACCGGGGCGCTCGCGCCCAAGCTCGTGGTCGCGGCACCCGCGCGGTTCGGCGTCTTTCGCCAGCTTTTCCCCGCGGCATTGCTGATCGGATTGCCGGACGACGCCGCGGCCGCGCCATTGGAGAGGCCGAGCTTCCGGGCGTGGCTCGAGCAGCCCGGCCGCGGCGACGGACCGCCGGAGCAGAGCCGCGTCGATGCCGGCTCCGCCGCCCTCTACCTCTTCACCTCGGGCTCGACCGGCACGCCCAAGATCGTCGTCCACAGCCGGCGTGGGCTGCTGCATGGCGGCCGTCTCACCCTCGCCACCTTCGGCTGGGGTGCGGGGGAGCACCTCATCAACCTGCCGGAGCCGCACACGATGAGCGGCCTGCGCAACGCCTTCGTCGCGGCGCCGCTCGGCGGCCTCGTCCTGCATCCGGTGCCGCCGGATCGCCGCCGCAATATATTCAGCCTGATCGCCGAGATCAGCGAAAGCGGCTGCGAGCGGCTGGTGGTCGGCCCGGCGCTGGTGCGGCAGCTCGTCCTTATGGGCGACCGCCTGCGCAAGAGCGACCTCGCCAATCTGAAAGCGATCTACAGCACCGGAGCGACGCTCAATGCCCAGGCCGCCGAGCGCTTCTTCGAGCGCTATCGGATTCCCATCGTCAACTACTACGGGCTGACGGAAACCGGCGGGCTTTGCGTGAGCCAAAGCCCGACCGGCTGGCGGCCGGACGACCACAGTCTCGGCGTCCCCGTCGGCTGCCAGGCTCGCATCGTGCCGACCGGCGCCTCGGGCGACGGCGACATCGGCGAGCTGCAGATCCAGAGCCCGCAGCTGATGACCGGCTACCTCAATGATCCCGAGCGCACCGCCGCCCGCTTCGACGGGCCGTGGGTGCGCACGGGCGACGTGGTCCGCCGCGACGGCGAGGGCCGCATCCATCTCGCGGGGCGCTCCGATCTCTTCATCAAGACGGCGGCCACCGAGCGCGTGCATCCGGAGGAAATCGAGACGGTGCTCGAGGAGCATGATGGGATCGCGGAAGCGGCCGTCGTGGGCGTGCGCACGGATCAGGATGTCGAGCGCGTCACCGCGCTGGTCGTGCTGAGCGATCCGCAGTCGCAGACGCCGGAGCTGCCACGCCAGCTCGTCAATTATGTCGCCGAGCGCCTCGGCAGCGCCCGGGCACCCACCGAAATTCGCTTCGTCAGCCAGCTGCCGCGGCTGACCAGCGGAAAACTGGAACGACGACGTCTAGGGGAGTTGCTCTCGTGACCGCAAAGACCGCACAGGAATGCTTCAAGCAGATTTCCCAGCCCGGCAATGCCGGGCGCAGCTGGATCCGGACCGACAAGCGGGACATCCGCTTCGGCGAGCTGCAGGACCGGGCCGGCCGGATGGCGGCGCTCTTGAAGCAGCACGGCGCCGGCCTCGGCGAGCGGGTGGTGATCGCGACCCGTGACGACGGCGAGGCCGCCCTGCTCTTTGCCTCGCTGGTGATCAACGGGGTTACCGCCGTCAACATCGACGCCGACACCGCGCGCGAGCGCGCCATCGCGCTCATCACGCGCAGCAAGCCGCGCCTGATCATCGTGGACCGGGCGCTGAAGGAGCGCTGGGAAATCCAGGGGCTCGGCTTCGACATCGTCGAAATCGTCTCCGAGCCGGCGAAATCCGGCGGACTGCTTGGCGGCTTGCGCAAGAAGGCGCCGACGGAGGGACTGCAGGCGCTGCTGGCGCAGGTGACGCCGGTGGCGCCGCCCGACCACGTGCCGCCCGAGACCCTCGCCTATATCCTGTTCACGTCCGGCACGACGAAGCAGCCCAAGGGCGTCTGCATCAGCCACCGCGCGCTCTTCGCGCATCTCGAGACGCTGAGCCGGATCTACGGCTATACGGACAAGAGCGTGATTCTCAACACGCTCATGCTCTCCCATACCGACGGCATGACCCAGGGCCCGATGATCGGGTTCTACAACGCCGCGACCGTCCACCGGCCCTTCCGCTTCGAGATCACCACTCTCGAGGCGCTGCTGGACTCGGTCTATCAGCTGCGCATCACCCACATGGTGGCGGTGCCGACGATGCTGTCGCTGATGAACCGCCTCGGCAGCCATCAGAGCGACGCATTCCAGGGCGGCGATTTCAAGGTGCTCATTTCCTGCGCCGCGGCGCTCGAGCCCGCGCTCTGGGAAGCAGTGGAGCAGACCTTCCGCGTCAAGATCATCAACGTCTACGGCCTGACGGAGACCGTCACCGGCGGCGTCTTCGCCGGCGAGATCGTCGGCACCCACCGCTACGGCACGATCGGCCGCCCGATCGACTGCGAGCTGCGCGTCGTCGACGACAACGGCAAGGATCTTCCCGACGACGAGGCGGGCGAGCTGCTGATGCGCGGCGAGATGCTGATGTCCGGCTATTTCGACGACGAGGCGGAGACGCGCGAGGCCATGCGCGACGGCTGGTTCCACACCGGCGACATCGCCAAGCGGGATGCCGAGGGGCTCTATTGGATCTGCGGCCGCAAGAAGAACATCGTCATCCGCGGCGGCTACAACATCCACCCCGAGGAGATCGCCGAGGTGCTGAACCGCGCCCCGAACGTGCGCGAGGTCGTCGCCTTCGGCGTCCCGGACCCTGAGTGGGGCGAGAAGCTCGTCGCGCTGGTCGCCGCCTCGGATACGGACGAGCAGACGCTGCTGGAGTTCTGCAAGGGATCGATGGAGCCGCGCAAGGTGCCGAGCCGCATCGTGATCGTCGACGAGCTGCCCAAGGGGCGCTCGGGCAAGGTGGTGATCGACGAGGCGCGCCAGATGTTCGAGCAGCCGGCGAAGGCCAAGTCATCGGGCGGCAGCGACGCGGCGAGCCGGCTGCTCGACATCGCCTCCCAGTGCTTCCGGGTCGATCGCAACCAGATCCGCCTCTCGGCCACGCCGCAGGACGTCATCGGGTGGGACTCGCTCGCCCACATGGAGTTCGTCGTCTCCGTCGAGAGCGAGTTCGGGGTTTCCTTCTCGCCGCGCGAGGTGATGGGCCTCGACCGGCTGGACAAGGTGCTGGCGCTCATCGAAGCCCGATGATCCCCGCGGACGACAAGGTGGCGCGGCGCCATCCGCCGCTCTGGACCTGGGCGGCGTCTCTCGGGCTCGCCGGGCTCATCCTGCTCGGCCTGGTGGTTTGGAGCACCGACATCTACAGCGCCTATCTGAGGCAGCATATGGCGCTCGACCGCCTGACGCCGCCGGCGAAAACGGGGTTGCCGGTCGTCGTCGCGGTCGGCAGCTCGAAGACCCGGTGCGCCCTCGAATTCGACCAGGACATGGAGGCGGAGCTGCGGAATTTGGGGGTCGAGGTCCGGTTCATCCGGATCACGCACTTCCTCGCCACGTTCAACGACCTGCGCGAGGTCTTCGATCGCCTCGCGCAGCTTCACCCGCGCCTGGTCCTGATCGAATCGGATCTGCTGACCTTCGAGCCCAACGTCTACCGGATGGAGGGCTATCCGGCCGAGGATGGCTGGCGGCGGCGGGCGCGCAAGAGCGTCACCTATCTGTGGAAAGACAACCGCGCTTTTGGCGAGCCCGACCCGATCAATGATAACGAGAACTTCATCGCGTCGCGCGTGACGGGATGCGGGGTGGGAAATCAGGAGCCGATATCCGTCTATCTCAGCAAGCTCCGCGGCCGGCGAGGCAGCTCGGAGGCCAATCGGAAGCCTTATCTCGGCGAGATCGAGCGTCTGAAGCAGGGCGGCACCGAAGTGATGATGCTCGAAGTGCCGCGCTCGCCGGAAGCGGATACCGTGTTTCCGCCCGGGCTTGACGCGGAGGCCGCGGCCAGCCGCGCGGCGGTGCTGCGCACCGGCCTGCTGTCCGAATTCTGGCAGCAGACACCCGCGGTTCCGCAGAACGAATATCTCGATACCGCCCACATGACCGAGGCCGGACGCGCGGACTATTCGCGTCTGTTCGCCACGCGACTGGCGACCATCCTGCAGGGACCGCCGAAATGAGCGCGACCGCGATCGGATTCATCTTCGCATGGCTGGTGGCCGCCGCGCTGGTCAGCTGGGTGTGCCCGGAGCGCTGGCGGACGATCGGAGTGGCGAGCTGCGGCGCCGGGCTGCTGGCCTGCCTCTCGCCGATCTCGCTCGCCTTCCTGGCCGCGGGCACGGGAGTGACCTATCTCGTCGGCAGGCAGAAGGAGCGCCACAAGCTCGCCACCGTGCTGACGATCGTCCCGATCGTGGCGATCTATCTGCTGATACTCTGGCTCTCGCCGGCGGACAGCAGCGGCGTGCCGTCCTTCCTCGTGCCGCTCGGC
>DATKPX010000372.1:0-8663 GCA_035523855.1 Allostellaceae bacterium | reverse complement strand
GCCTCCTCGAAGTAGCGCTTCTGGATCGCCTCGATGGCGGATTTGCGCTGATCCGCGTCGCGCGCCGCCAGGTAGTCGAGGCGGAGCTTTTGCATCTGGTCGTCACAGGGCCAGCCGAACCAGTTCTTTCCGTCGCAGCTGGAATCCAGTGGCGCGTTCAGCACCGGGTCCATCATGGTGCTGCTGGGCCAGGCGGTGGTGAAGATGTTCCAGCCGCCGCGGTCCTCGCCGGGCGGCTTCTTGATCGCACGCCGCGTCACCAGCGTCTGCCAGTCCATCGACTGCAAGTCCGTGTTGATGCCGAGTTCCTTCAGATGCTCGTTCAGCACCAGCGCCAGGAAATGCAGGTTCTGCTGATCCGTCGGGTCCATGATGACGATGGGCTCGCCGGCATAGCCCGCGTCCTTGAAGAGCGCCTTGATCTTCTCCGGCTCGTATTTCCGGAACGGCTCGGTGCCCGTCATGCTCTCGTTGGGCGAGCCGCAGACGAAGGGAGCGAGGCACACCTTGCCGAGATCGCCGGTCTGCCCGGTGGCGGTGAGATAGGCCTCCTGGCGGCTCTCCACCAGCATCTGCACCGCCTGGCGCGCCTTCGGATTGTCGAAGGGCTTGTTGAGCGCGTTCATGCGGATGTGAAACTGCCAGCCGAGCGGATCGAGGAAGCCCACGGTGATGTTGGACTTGCCGCGCATCTCCTTCACCTGGTCGGCGACCGGGTTGGTGAGATAGTCGAGCTCGCCGGTGGTGAGCGCCGCGGTCTGCACCGCGGGATCGGGGATCACGTGCCACTCGACCCGCTCCACATGCACGAGCTTGCCGCCGCTGTAGCCCTGGGCCGGCTCCGAGCGCGGCTTGTAGTTCGGGTTCTTGCGGTAGACCACGAGATTGCCGGGCTGCCATTCCTCCTTGACCCAGATGAAGGGACCGGACCCGACCACCTCCTTCACCTGCTCATAGGGATCGATCGAGGCCTCCTTCTCGCGCATGATGAAGCAGACTTGGCTCGCATTGCCGAGCGTCTCCAGCACCGGCCCGAACGGCTCCTTCAGCTTGAGGACGAAGCTCTTGTCGTCGACCGCGTCGAGCTTCTCGGTGCGGTCCAGCATGATCTTGGCCTTGCCGATGCGCGCGGCCCAGCGGCGGATCGAGGCGACGCAGTCGCGCGCCGTCACCGGCGAGCCGTCGCTGAATCCGAGGCCGTCGCGCAGCTTGAAGTTATAGGTGAGGCCGTCGTCGGAGATCTCGTACTTGTCCACCATCTGCGGCTTGACGTTGTACTTGGTGTCGACGCCGAAGAGGGTGTCGTAGACCAGCCAGGAATGGGTCGTGGTGACGGTCGCCGTCGTCCAGACGGGATCGAAGATCTTGAGGTCGGTCTCCGGCGCCACCTTGATGGTGCTCTTGGCATCGGCGGCGAAGGCGGTGCGGGCGCCGGCTCTGATGAGGGCCGGCATGGCGAGAGCGCCGGCGGCGCCGATGCCCCCCTTGACGATGGCGCGACGGGTGAAGCTGCCGCGGCCCTTCCTCGACTTCGGTCCCATTCTTGGCCTCCTCTTGTTCTGCTGGTCTGGCTGATGCCGTTTCCTGGCGTCTCCTTATCTCTCGTCAATGAATGGTAGTAGCCCCGGCGGCGGGCTGGAAGGGGATCGCGCGCCAAGGCGTGCGACAATCTTCGCGCGGCGGTGGTCAGGAGCTGCTGGGGCCGCAAAGCCGCAGCAGCTCGGGCTTGCTGAGGCGACCGTCGTGATTGGCGTCGAGCTCGCCGAACACGCGCCGCTCATAGGCGAGGAAGTCGTCGAGGCTGACGCGGTTGCGCAGCGTGACGTCGGCGGACATCACGGGATCCGGCTGCTCCGCCGCGTTGCCGCCGCCGCCCTCGGGCGCGTCCTTGGGCCGGCCGCCAAGGCCGAGGCTCCGCTGCATCCGGTCGGCGAGGCTCGGCCGCTCTCGCTCCTCCCGCTGCGCGCGCCCTTCCGGCGGCGGTGGCGGCGCGTAGGGGGCGCGATAGGTGGTGAGCTCCGCCGGGTCGACCATGCCGTCGCGATTGAGATCCATGGCGGCGAACTGGCGGCGGGCATCGGCCAGATACTCGCTGAGGTCGAGGCTGCCGTCGTGGTTGGCATCGACCCGATCGAACCAGCGCGAAAGCGCGTCCGTGCAGCTGGGCTGGCCGAGCGGGCCGCCGTTCAGAGGTTCGCCATTGGGGCTGTAGAGCGGCGGCCTGCGGACCTCGCGCGGCGGACCTTTCGGCTTGTCGTCATCGCCGCCGCAGGCGGCGAGGGTCAGCAGCAGCAGGACCGCCGATCCGAGCGCCATCCGCCATTCGCAGCCTTCGGCCGCCCGTCTCCTGCCCGCCATGCCCGCGCTTCCCCCACTGCCCAGCCACTATCCCGGCAGGGTAACCCGTACACGCAAACCGCCCTCCGGTCGATTAGCGAGTTCGATGTTGCCGCCCTCGGCGCGGATGATGCCGCGGGCGATGGAGAGGCCGAGCCCGGTGCCGCCGGTCTCGCGGTTGCGGGAGCGCTCCAGCCGGTAGTAGGGCGAGAACACCTCCTCCTGCTCCTCGGGTGGAATGCCGGGACCGTCGTCATCGATCTCCACCACGGCGCCGCCCGCCGCCTCGGCGAGCCGCACGCGGGCGGCGCGGCCGTAATTGACGGCGTTGTTGAGGAGGTTCATCAGCGAGCGCCGCAGCGCCACCGGCCGCGCCTGCACGGTGGCATGCGCCGGCCCGTCATAGCTCACCGCCTGGCCGCAATCGGTCATGTCCTCGCTGAGGCTCTGCAGCAGGGCGGCGAGGTCGATCGCCTCGCGCGGCTCGCTCTGCACGTCGTTCTTGGCGAAGGCGAGGGTGGAGGCGACCATCGCCTCCATCTCGGCGAGATCCGCCAGCATCTTCTCCTGCAGCTGCAGATCCTCGACGAATTCCACCCGCAGCCGGAGGCGGGTGAGCGGCGTGCGCAGATCGTGGGAGATCGCCGCCAGCACCTGCGTGCGGTCGGCGACCAGGCGCTTGAGACGGTGGCGCATCTCGTTGAAGGCGCGGGTCGCCGCGCGCACCTCCGGCGCGCCCCGTTCGACCAGCGGTGGCTCGCGGCCGTCGAGGCCGAGCCGCTCCGCCGCCATCGCCAGGCGGACGATCGGGCTGGTGAACTGCTTGGCGATCCAGAGGAAGAGCACCACGGTGATGGCGCAGAGCAGCAGCACCCGGGGCAGGAACTCCAGCAGCGGAAAGCGCGGCGGGATCCAGTCCGGCGCATAGAAGGCGAGCCAGGTGCCGTCGCTCAACGGCATCGAAACCTTGATCTTCGGACCGCGGAAGACGCGCACCTCGGCGGAGTGCAGCACCGCGGTGGCATGCACCTCGTAGCCCGCATTGGCGATCGGCTCGACGGCGATCGTGCGCCGGGAGTCGCCGAGATCGGCATGGACGAGATCCCGCAGCTCCGGCGCATAGCGGCCGTCATTCTCCACGTCGATGTCCGGCCGCGGCGCGGGCCATTCGAGGCCCAGGAGCGGCGTGCTGGCGAGGCGGATGGCGTCGGGCCGGTCCGCCACCGTCAGCGCATCGATGCGGCGATAAAGCGTGGCGATCTGCTCCGCGATGGGCCGCGCGCCGCGCACCACCATCAGGCTGCTGTTGCCCTCGAAGAAGAACAGCGCCACGCTGATCGCCTGGGTGATGATGACGGCGCCGAGCACCAGCAGCCCGATCCGGCCGACCAGGCCCAGGCTCCAGGGGCAGAGGCGGCGCCACAGGTCGGTCATGCGGTCCCGACCACGGCGGAGAAGACATAGCCGCCCGAGCGCACGGTCTTGATCAGCGCGGGCTCTTTGGGGTCGCGCTCGATCTTGCGGCGCAGCCGGCTCACCTGCACGTCGATGCTGCGGTCGAACGGGGTGGAAGCGCGGCCGCGGGCGAGGTCGATGAGCTGGTCGCGGGTGAGCACCCGCTGCGGGTGCTCGGCGAAGGCCACCAGCAGGTCGAACTCGCCGGCGCTGAGCTCAACCAGCGTGCTCTCCGGCGAATGCAGCTGCCGGCGCGAGACGTCGAGGCGCCAGCCCTCGAAGACCAGGATGCGGGCGCCGGCGACGACGCCCGCCGTCGGCCGCACCGTCCGGCGCAGCACCGCCTTGATGCGCGCCAGCAATTCGCGCGGGTTGAAGGGCTTCGGCAGGTAGTCGTCGGCGCCCATCTCCAGGCCGATGATACGGTCTGTCTCCTCGCCCATCGCCGTCAGCATCACCACCGGCACCGTCGATTCCGCCCGGAGCCGCCGGCAGAGGCTGAGCCCATCCTCGCCCGGCAGCATGAGGTCGAGCACCACCAGATCGATCCGCCCGGCGGCGAGCTGGTCGTACATCTCCTGCCCGTTCTTGGCGGCGGAGACGCGAAATCCATGCCGCGAGAGGAACTGCGACACCAGGCCGCGAATTTCGCGGTCGTCATCAACGATCAGGAGGTGAGGGGAGCTTTCCATGGCCGCGATTATCCGCGGCCAGGCGCCCTCCGGATACGGAATTTTGTAACCGAATGTTGCATGCCCGCAGCATGCAACAGGATGTTACAGAAAATCGCAGGGGACGACATCAACCAGCAAAGCCGGCGTCCTAGAACTTGTTAATTCCCGCCCATGGACCAGGGAGTGCTGAGGGATGGACAGGTTCATCGACTGCGCGGCCGTCACCGTCATCGCCATGCTCTGCCTGCAGGCGGCGTCGCTTTTTCTGCACACGCCTCGGCCGCTTTAGGGCGCGATCTTGACGATAGATCTCGCCTGTTCCTGGCTTCCTCAATCCCGAAGGCGTCCGCGGACCATGATGCGCTGGCTTTTGGCGGTGGTGGCAACGGCCTTCCTCGAGCTCGTCACGCTCGTCGCCTTCGCGCTCTGGACGCTCGATGATTTCAGCAGCATCCATCTCGGCGTCGGCGGCGCCGTGGCGCTTGCGGCGGCCACCATTGTCGCGGTCTGGGCGGGCGCCAGGCTGATCGGCGCCGGCCTGCGCCACCGCCGCCGCGATCGCGGGCCCGCCGTCGATCTCGAGCCCAACTTTCACGTCGTCGAGGCGGAGCCGGTGCCGGAAAGCGAGCTCCGCAAGCGGCCGCCGGCGGCATAGGCCTCGTAGCCGCGCCGGCGCAGGTCACAGGCGGGACAGCTGTCGCAGCCGGCCCCCCAGTCGTGGCGGCGGGTCCGGTCGCCCTGGTAGCAGCTGTGGGTCTCGCGACGGATGATCTCCACCAGCGGCTCGCCGCCGAGCTCATGGGCGAGCGCCCAGGTCGCCGCCTTGTCGAGCCACATGAGCGGCGTCTCGATGACGAGCCGGCTTTCCATGCCCAGATTGAGCGTCGCCTGCAGCGCCTTCAGCGTGTCGTCGCGGCAGTCGGGGTAGCCGGAATAGTCGGTCTCGCACATGCCGCCGACGATGTGCTTGATGCCGCGGCGATAGGCGATCGCGCCGGCGACGGTGAGGAAGAGCAGGTTGCGGCCGGGCACGAAGGTGTTGGGCAGGCCGTTCGCCTGCATCGCGATCGCGACGTCGCGGGTGAGCGCGCTGTCGCCGATCTCGGCGAGGAGGCCGAGATCGATGACGCGATCCTCGCCGAGCCGGTCCGCCCAGTGCGGGAAGCCGTCGCGGATAGCGTCGAGCACGGGCTGGCGGCAGTCGAGCTCGATTCGGTGGCGCTGGCGATAGTCGAAGCCCAGGGTTTCGACGCGCGGCCAGCGCGCCAGCGCCCAGGCGAGGCAGGTGGCGGAATCCTGCCCGCCGGAGAACAGCACCAGCGCCGAGCCGCTCATCCCAGCACCGCGACCTCGATCGGCGTCGGATTGAAGCCGTTGCAGGGATTGAAGCGCTGCGGACAGTTGGAGATGACGGCGATGACGTCGCTCGTCGCCGTAAGCTCGACCGCATCTCCGGGCTTGGAGAGGCCGGGCTTGATCTCGGTGGCGCCCTCGGCCGTCACCGGCACATACATGAAGAAGTTGACGTTGGCGACGACATCGGCGGCGCCGAGGCCCCAGCGCTTCAGCTCCTCGGTGAAGTTGGTGCGGCAGCTCGGTGTGTCCTTGGCGCCGTAGCGCATCAGGTTCATCGGCGCGCTGCAGCAGCCGGCGATGGTGTCGTGAAAGCCGCAGCTGTCGGCGGTCACCGTCATCAGCGCCCGTGCCTGATCGGAATAGAGCACCGACCCCTTGGCGATATAGACCGAGCCCTGCATCTTGATGGTGTTGCCGGCATTGTAGCGGTCGTGCGGATCGTCGGCGGAGAAGCAGAGGAAGTCGACCGCCTGCGTCCCCTCGAGATCGACGATGCGCAGCGTCTCGCCCTTGGCGAGCTTCGCCGACCAGCGACCGCCGGCGGGCACCACGGTCTTGGCGATTGGCCGGCGGGTGCCGGTGGCGATGCCTTGCGGCGGATTTTCGCTCATTCGCCCTCCTCCAGGTCGCGTGGGCTTGCGCCGATCGGCCATTATGGGATCGAATGCAAGGGAGATGCCATAGGCGAGGGACGCTGCGGATGAGCGCGGGAATCGGGACCTCGGCGGCGCGCCGGATCGGCATGCTGACGCCGTCCTCGAACACGGTGCTGGAGCCGATGACGGCGGCGATGCTGGCGGGCCGCGACGACGTCACCGTGCATTTCGCCCGTTTCCGCGTCACCGAAATTTCCCTGGGCGAGGGCGCGCTTGGCCAGTTCCAGCCCGAGCCGCTGCTGGAGGCGGCGCGTCTCCTGGCGGACGCGAAGGTGCATGCGATCGCCTGGAACGGCACCTCCGGCGGCTGGCTCGGCCTCGACGTCGATCGCGAGCTCTGCCGGCGCATCGAGGAGGCGACCGGCATTCCCGCCACCACCTCGACCCTGGCGCTGGCGGAGGCGCTGGAGCAGAGCGGCGCCCGCTCGCTCGGCTGGGCGACGCCTTATCTCGACGAGATCCAGGCCCGCATCCTCGCCACCTTCGGCAGGGCGGGCTTTCCCTGCCGGGGCGAGCGGCATCTGCGCGACCGCGGCAATTTCTCCTTCGCGGAGATCGCGCCGGCGACGATCGCGACGATGGTGCGCGAGGTCGCGGCCGAACGGCCGGACGCCATCGCGATCTTCTGCACCAACCTCCGCGCCGCCCATCTGGTGGCTGCGCTCGAGCGCGAGCTCGGCATTCCCATCTACGACAGCGTCGCCACCGCGCTCTGGAAATCCCTCCGCCTCGCCGGCATCGATCCCGCCACCGTCAAAGGCTGGGGCCGGCTGTTCGAGCTCGCCGGATGATGATCGAGACGGAAACGCCGGCATCGGCGGTCGAGAGCTGGCTCGGCCGGTTCGAGCGCGTTCTCGCCGAGGCGGATCAAGCCGGGCTTCGGTCGCTCTTCCGCGCCGAGAGCTACTGGCGCGACGTGCTGGCGCTCGGTTGGGAGATCCGGACCGTCGAGGGGGCGGACGCGATCCTGCGCGATCTCGGATCCTCGGCCGCCCGCGCCCGTCCGCGCGGCTTCCGGATCGACCCCCGGCGGACGCCGCCGCGCTCGGTGACGCGCGCGGGCAGCCCGGCGATCGAGGCGATCTTCCGCTTCGAGACCGTCGTCGGGCGCGGCAGCGGCGTGCTGCGGCTCATGATGGAGAGCGGCGCCCCGAAAGCCTGGACCCTGCTCACCAGCCTCGACGAGATCCGTGGCGCCGAGGAGCGCGTCGGCGTGGCGCGGCCTCATGGCGAATCCTATTCGCGGGATTTCCGCGGACTCAACTGGCTCGATGTCAGGCGCGCCGCTGCCGCCTATGCCGATCGCGAGCCGACCGTGCTGGTGGTGGGCGGCGGGCAGGCCGGCCTCTCCATCGCCGCCCGCCTGACGCAGCTCGGCGTCGACACGCTGATCGTCGATCGCGAGCAGCGGATCGGCGACAACTGGCGCAACCGCTACCACGCGCTGACCCTGCACAACCAGGTGCAGGTCAATCATCTCCCCTATATGCCCTTCCCGCCGAACTGGCCGGTCTACATTCCGAAGGACAAGCTCGCCGGCTGGTTCGAGGCCTATGCCGAGGCGATGGAGCTCAACTTCTGGACCGGCACCGAGTTCGCGGGTGGCTCGTACGGCGAGAGCGACGGGCGCTGGACGGTGACGCTGCGCCAAGCCGACGGCACGCAGCGCGAGATGCGCCCGAAGCATATCGTCATGGCGACCGGCGTCAGCGGCATTCCCAGCATTCCCGACATCCCGTCGCTCGGCAATTTCCGCGGCGCGGTCCTGCATTCGAGCCAGTACGGCGACGGCGAGGCCTGGAAGGGCAAGCGCGCCCTGGTGATCGGCACCGGCAACAGCGGTCACGACATCGCCCAGGACCTGCAGTCGAGCGGCGCCGCGGTCACGCTCATCCAGCGCGGGTCGACTCTCATCGTCAACATCGAGCCGAGCGCGCAGCTCCCTTATTCGCTCTATGACGAGGGGCTGCCGCTGGAGGATTGCGACCTCATCACCACCTCGGTCCCGCTGGCGCTTGCGAAGAAGAGCCATCAGCGCTTCACCGCCGAGGCGCGGAAGCTCGACCGGCCGCTGCTGGATCGGCTGGAGCGGGTAGGTTTCCGGCTCGACTTCGGCGAGGACGGCACCGGCTGGCAGTTCAAGTACCTCACCCGCGGCGGCGGCTATTATTTCACCGTCGGCTGC